>JANNVG010000528.1:0-2922 GCA_031414395.1 Fimbriiglobus sp. | reverse complement strand
GCCGCTCGACCCGCCCTACCAGAGCGCCTCACCTACTTCTTGCCGCCCAGGGGCATCTGGACGGCGTTCAGGATTTCACCCGTCTCGTCGTTCTGCACCAGCACGATCACGCTCAGGTGCTCGAACTTGAGCGGGCGGTCGGGGTTGCTGAACGGCCGCGTGTCCTTGTGGTACGTGGCCATGTACTCGGCGAGCGATTTCTTCAGGTCGTCCAGCTTCAGGCTCGCCGACGCCTTGCCGCCCTCCAGGTCGGCCACCTTCCACCCGTCCGGCTGGCCGAACATGCTGCGGACCACCTGGTGGTGCAGGCGGATGCCGTTCCCGCCCAGGTATCGCACTTCCTCTTCGGCCAGCACGATCCGCACGGTGGTGCCTTCCGTCTTGCCGCCCACGGTGGCGTCCACCTTCACCTCGCCGGCGTCCAGCTTGGCGGTGCCGGTGACGGTCACATCGGCCTTCATTTCCAGGGTGGCGTCGATGATCTTCTTGTACTCGTCGTACTTCTTCTGAGCGTTCGCCTTGCCGCCGCCGCCGCCGCCCTGCGGCTTGCCGTCGAACACCGAACTGGGCACGCCCCGCATGTCTTTCGGGAACAGCTTGCCGTAGTACGTCCAGCGGGCGACGGTGTCCGGGTTGGTGAGCGGGTCGGGGCCGGGGATGTGCTGGTGGTATTGAAGGAGGATCAGGTCTTTCGGCGAGTAGGTGGTTTCGAGGGCGTCGAAGGCCAGGTCGGCGGCCACGCACGGCGGGCACATGGCCCCGGTGAACATCTCGAACACGGCGACGCGGTTGGCCTCTTTGTCCTTGCGGCCGGCGAACTTCTCCGGGGTGAAGTCGATGGCCGTCTTCTTGTACTCGACGTCCAGTTCGCCTTCCATCTTGTCGATGAGGACGCGGTTGGCCTTGGCGGAGTCGGCCTTGCCCGCCTTCTCCTGAGCGCCGGCGAGGGCCTTCATCGCTCTCACCTTCGCCGCCAGCGGCCCCTTCTCGGTGGCGGCCACCGCCTTCTCGGCGTAGGCGAGCGCCGCCGCGCCCATCCCGTCTTGTGCGGCCAGGGTTTCGGCCGTGCTCAGGACGGCGTTCCGCTCGGCCCGCGGGCCGTGCCCCGCCGCCGCCTTCAGCCCGATGTCCGCCCACTTCTTGGCGTCGTCCAGGGATGCCTTCATAGCCCCGCTCTGGGCGAGCAGGTCGGGGACGGCGAAGTACAGCACGCCGGGGTCGGTGCCGGCCGCCTCGACCACCTTCTGGAGCAGCTTCGGCCCCTCGGCGTCGAACTTGGCCTTCGCCTCCTTCGCCTTGTCCAACATGTCCTTCTTCTTGTCCGCGTCCTTCTCGATGCGGGCCTGGCTCTGGAGGAGGAGCGGGGCCGTGCGGAGCTTGCCGTACTCCTTCATGTCGTCCGGGGCGGGCACCTGCTCGAACGAGTTCTGCGGGGTCAGTTCGTCCAGTTCGGTCGGGGCGATGACCCCGCGGAACAGGCGGGAGTCTTCCCCGAACGTGCCGACGGCGCGGTCGCCCTTGCCGGCCACCTTGCCCTCGAACGTCACCTTCGCCGGCCCGGCGATGTCCACCCTCACCAGCCCGCCGTCCACCTTGTAACTGGTCACCTCCCAGTTGGCCGCCCCGCCGCTCACCGTCTTGGCGGTCGCCTTCCCGTCGGTCGTCTTCAGGTCGAACACCACCACCCGCGACAGGGAGGCGGCGGAGGCGCCGTAGGAGACGACGTACTTGCCGTCGGGCAGGGTGGGGTCGGCGGCGGGGGCGACGGCGGCGAGTGCGGCCGTGACCGCGACCGCCAGCAGGCAGCGCGCGAACATGTGAGGTGCTCCGAGGTGGGGACCACCGGAGCGACACGCGCCGGCAGTGGGCGATATGGTACGACAGACGCGCGGGTGAGGGGGATTATTTCATCTGTGCGTGGGGCGAGTGGCGGCGGTCACACCGCGCGGACGGCAGTGCGAGTCGGCTCGACCGTCACCGCGCGGAACTCGACCGTGTCCGAAGTGGTCAACGACCATCGGGCTTCCGTCGCCAGCCCCAGGACGGCATCGACCCGGCGTTCCACCTCGGCCTGGGCTTCAGCGGACGGGAAAATCCAGATCGGTGCCCACACCGGCCAGCCCGGTTGCAAGTGTTCAGTCAGGGCGACCACCAGTCGCGGGAACGACCCGGCCGGCAGCGGGCGGAGAGCGTACTGGCGCTCGTCGCACCCGTCCGGGTTGTGCGTCTCGGCGGTGCAGTCGAACCGGAAGGCCGTTCCGCCGCCGAGTTCCATCACCCCCGCGAGCGCGCCGTCATAGTAGTCGAGAATGACGACCCGCGACACAGGCGACGGGTCGTTCAGTCCGTGTACGAAATCAGGCATGAGTCACTCTTGGCCAAGACACGCAGCCCCGAAGGGGCGACCGGTAATAGCCAGGGGTGTCACACACACCGGCAGCCGCGACACCGGGCCGATCTCGCCGTCGAACTGCGGGCCGTACACCGCCTCGACCACGCGGATGGGCCCCTGAATGTGAGCGTTGAACTCGGGCAACTCGGCGGCCGGCACCCACAACTCGCGGTAGATCGGCCCGCCGCCGAGCTGTTGCGCCGGATATCTGGATACGAACTCGTCCGGGATGTCGAACTCGGTCACGAACCCACAATGCCCGGCCTCGCTCTCCCGACTGTTCCACTGGGTGACAATTGCGACGGCGTACTCGCGCGTGAGGACCGGGTAGAAGATCGGCTGCGACGTAACCCGCGGCGGGTACTCCCGCCACCCGGACGCGGCGATCAGTTCGAGTTCTTTCAGCCCGACGGGTCGGAAGAGCGTCATGACGTTGGTTCCGGGAAGGACGGGCGGCGACCATCCGACGAGCCGCGACCCCCAGGGCGGGGCGTTGTATCACCCGCGCCCTGGCGGTCGCGGCTCGTGTG
>JANNVG010000527.1:0-1681 GCA_031414395.1 Fimbriiglobus sp. | reverse complement strand
CCGCTCGCTCGGACCCACCCTACCCACACTGACACCCGACGATCTGACGATCTTTCTTCCGGACCAGCGATGATGGTTCCGGACGGGGGGGTGAGTGTCGGCCGGAACCAATGAGAACGGCCGACTGAAGCGGCGTCAGGTCGTCTTCAGCAGGTCGGCCACCACGGCCATACCGAACGGCTCGCTCAGTCGCGGTGAAGACACACCCCGCCCCCATACCCTAGACCCCTGATGTCTTCTCCTCACGGGGCGGGTACGGGCATGGCGGAACCATTCGGCGTGGCGGTCATCGGGTGCGGGACGGTCGGCAGCGGGGTGGTGAAGATCCTGACCGACCACGCGGGGCGACTCGAACAGCGGTCGGGGCGGGCGATCATCCTCCGGCGGGTGGTCGTCCGCGATCCGGCCAAGCCGCGGGACGTGACGCTGCCGGCCGGCATCGTCGGCACCGATTTCAACACGGCCCTCCGCGACTCGTCGGTTCACGTCGTCATCGAACTGATCGGCGGCACCACCACGGCGAAGCGGATCGTGCTGGACGCCCTGGCCGCCGGCAAGCACGTCATCACGGCGAACAAGGCGCTGCTCGCGGATGCGGGGAGCGACATCTTCGCGGCGGCACGGGCGGCCGAACGAACCGTCTGTTTTGAAGCGGCCGTCGCCGGCGGGGTGCCGATCATCCGCGCGCTCGGCGAGAGCCTGGCGGCGAACCAGGTGACGAGCATCCAGGCCATTCTGAACGGCACGTCGAACTTCATCCTGACGGCGATGGCGGACGGCGGCAGGAGCTACGCCGACGCACTGGCGGAAGCGCAACGCCTGGGGTACGCCGAGGCCGACCCGACGCTCGACGTGGACGGGTCGGACGCCGCCCACAAGCTGGCCGTCCTCGCCCAGATCGCGTTCGGCGTGGCCGCCCGCCCGCACGAGATCGAGCGGGTGGGCATCAACCACATCGAGGCGATGGACATCCGCTTCGCCGGCGAGTTGGGGTACGCCATCAAGCTGCTGGCGGAAGCGTGGGCGTCGCCCGACACGAACGGCAAATCGACGGTGGCGTTGCACGTCGCCCCGGTGATGGTCCGCAAGACGGACATGCTGGCCCAGGTGCGCGGGGCGTACAACGCCATCCAACTGATCGGCGATGTGGTGGGCGAGACGCTCTACCAGGGGCCGGGGGCGGGCATGATGCCGACCGCCAGTTCGGTGGCCGCCGACCTGATCGACCTGGCCGTCGGGCGGGCGCAGAAGACGTTCGCCGCCGCCAACCTGTGGTCCGGGGCCGACCGCGGGTTCACCATCGAGCCGTCGGAAAAGGTGCGGAGTCGGTTCTACCTGCGGCTGCTGGTGCGCGACAAACCGGGCGTGCTGGCCGACGTGTGCCGGGCGTTGGCGGATCAGGAGATCAGCATCTCCAGCGTGATCCAGCACGAGGCCCGCGAAGACCACCCGGAGCAACTGGTGCCGCTGGTCATCATGACGCACTACGCCGAGACGGGCCGCTTCCGCGCCGCAGTGAAGGTGATCGACACCCACCCGGCGATGGGCGAGAAGGCGGTGGCGTACTCGGTGGACGACTGACCGCTCTGGTAGGGCGGGTCGAGCGGCCGGCGACCGCAACCACTCGTCCGAGAATTGGGGGCGCTGACACACCCCGACCGCCGGCCGCGACGCCCCGCCG
>JANNVG010000526.1:0-2676 GCA_031414395.1 Fimbriiglobus sp. | reverse complement strand
GCCCGCGCTCCCGGGAGGCGGTCGCCGGTCTCGCAGCAGTTCACCAGGCGCGCAAAAAATCGGCGACCGCGTCCCCAGGGCGGGACGCGGGCGCCGACCTCAGTTCGCCGTCTGCCCGCCTCACGTTACCAGCGGATGATGCTGCCGATGCTGGCGGTGAACATGTTCTTGTTCCCCTCGAACGGCACGCCGCGGGAGTTGTTGTCGTACCGCACCTCGGGCATCACGTACAGCCACGGGGCCGGCTTCCACGTCAGCCCGCCGGTGAAGGCCGTGTACAGGCCGGCGGTGCCGGTGCGGACGCCCTTGCTGTCCTCGAACAGTTCCGCCCGCGCCTTCAACTGGACCTTGTCGGTCAGGTCGTAGAACAGGTAGTTGACGAACCCGTACCAGTTGGCCGACGTCTGGCGGTCGCCCACCGTCACGTTGTCCATGTGCGAGAAGCTGGTGTCCAGCACGTACTGCAGCTTGTCGGTCAACTTGTGGGTGAACTGCAGGTTGTACACGTTGTAGAAGGCGAAGTTGTCCGTCGGGTCGAACCGCGGGTTGGTCGCCGACACGTTTAGCAGGATCGACGACTTGCCGTCCTTCGGTGCCCACTTGATCTGCCCGATGTACGTCGCGCGGGTGGCCGGCGCGCCGAAGAAGTTGTCGTTGCCCAGCACGACGCCGTTCGACACCGACACGTCGTCGTTCAGTTGGGTGATGGCGTTCACCCCGGTGTGGGTGAACGGGTTGTACTGGAACAGGTACGAGCGGCTGATGAACGGGTTGCTGATCCCCTGCACCACCTCGTACTCGCAGTGGGTGGCGAACTTACCCACGCGGAAGATGGTGCCCTGCGGCCCGACGCCGGGGGCGAACACGTCCACGTACGCCTGGAACAGGTCGATCGGGGTGGTCTTGCCAGCCTGGTTGTCGAACAGCCCGGTGGAACGGACGAGCCGGGCGTCGGTGCCCGGCAGGATCATGTCGGCACCCAGGCCGAGCTGCCACTCCTTCTTGCTCGTGTCGATCGTCTTCTCCAGGTGGATCCAGTTCTGGTTGAGCGAGAACTGCTCGGCGCGGTCGATGAACGGCACCGGCAGGGTGCTGTTCCGCACGCTGCCGGTGGTAAACGACCCCTGCGTCCACCCGTACAGCCGCCAGCCGTTGTCCAGCAGTTGCTGCCCGCCGGCGGTGCGGCCGAGCAGCTTCTCGACGAGGAACTTGTCGGCGGCGGCTTCCGGCTCTTCGGCCGCTTCAGGGGCCGGGGCCGCCGTCGGGTCGGCCACGATCACCACCGGGGCGGGCACGGCCGACGGGGCGGTCGGCCCCGTCATCGGACCCGTCATCAGCATGGGGACCGGGGCCGGGCTGGTCATCGGCAGTTGGGTGGGGACGGCGGACGGCATGGGGGCCGGGGTCGCGGTCTGGGCGATGGCGAACGCCGGGGCCGCCAGCGCGAGCGCGGCGGCGAACAGGCGACGAGAGCGGAGCATGGGTCGATTCCTTTCGAGGCCATGGTGGTAGTAGAGGCAAGTGTAGAATCGACCGGATGGGCCGGGAATTCGACCTCGTCTGGTGGGTGGCGTGGGGGAATCTGCGCCGGCGGGCGGTGCGGACGGACAAGACGGACAGGGCGTCAAGTCCGTCACCGGAAAGTGCGCCCGGCGGTCATTTCGACTGGAGTTTCACGTCGGCCGTGTTCGGCCCGCCCTTCACCACCAGTTCCACGCCCGATGTCATGGTCGATTGGTACTTGGCCGGCGGCGGCTTCACCCCGCCCGTCACCATCACGGCGTAAGTGCCGGGCGGCAGTTCGGCCGGGAACGCGAACTGGCCGGCCGCGTCGGTGGCGGCGGTGAACACCCGCGGCTTCGACAGGGTGAGCGACACCAGCGTCACGTCGGCCTTGCCGAGCGGTTGGCCGTCGAGCGTGATTACCCCGCCCAGCGAGCCGACCGCCGGCGGCTCCGGCGGCTTGGGGTCGGACTTCGGGTCGCCCGGCTTGGGGTCACTTTTCTTCTCGCCCGGCTTCGGCTCCGCGTCGGCCGTCATCGCCGCTTTCAGGTCGTTCCGCACCTGGTCGATCACCTCGTGCAGGCGGAACGCCTGGGCCTTTGCGCCGTCGCCCTTGCCCACCTCGGCCAGCCCGTCGGCGATGGCCGCCTGCAGCTTCGGGCGGTGGGCGAGGAACGGCCCGATGGCCCGCAGGGTGGCCTCGTACAGCCGCAGGGCGCCGGGGGCGTCGGCCGCGTTGTACAGGTCGGCCCCGCGGTTGTGCAGGTCCTTCAGCACCTCGACGGCCAGCTTGTCCAGGTCGGCGTGGGTGGTGGCCGGCGGCGGGTCGGCCGCGCGCGCCCCGAGGGCGAGGGCGAAACAGGCGACGACGGCGAGCAGCAACCGCGGGGGCATGGCGGAACTCCGGGGGGGTGAAGGGGAGTGTACGCCCGACGGCCGACACCGGGCAAGGTGGCTACCAAGTGTGCGAGCCGAGCGGCGTGAGCCGCCGGGTGCGGTCGGGTGGCCGACTCTCGCCGAGAGTCGGAGTGGGGGGTTGGCCGGAGTGACGAGCGTGCAGTTGGTGAACACCGTCACTCGCTCCACGCCGGATTCCCAGGCGTCGGCCCCCGTCCGACTCTCGGCGAGAGTCGGCCACCCGACCGCACCCGGCGGCTCACGCCGCTCGGCTCG
>JANNVG010000525.1:0-5601 GCA_031414395.1 Fimbriiglobus sp. | reverse complement strand
CCGCTCGCTCGGACCCACCCTACGCAAACTTGCTCCTTGCTACTTCCGACCTACTTCTTCGGCAGCACGGCGATGTTCCCGACCTCGTTCACGTACACCAGGTAGCCGGTGTGCCGGTCGCTGAACACTTCCACCCCGAACTTGCGGGCCTTGGCGAAGTCGGCCTCGCCCCCCGGCCGGGCCTTCAGCGTGAAGGCGTGCAGCCACACCAGCTTCTGAGCGGTCTTCACCTCCGCCGGCGCGGGCGCGGCGGCGATCGACCCCGTCTCGCTGATGTACAGGAGCGTGCCCGTGTTCTCGTCCTTGAACACCTCGATGCCGAACTTCTGCGCGTTCGTGAACTCCAACTCGTCGAACTTCCGCACCTTCGCCTCCAGCCCGTACAGCGGCTTCGGCTTCTTCACGTCCTTCGTCTCGGGCGCCTTGTCCGGCACCCCCTTGGCGGTGGCGATCAGCCCGGCCTCGGACACATACACCATGCCGCCGGTGTTGTTGTCCTTGTACGCTTCGATGCCGAACGCCTTGGCGGTGTCGAACTTGTCCTCGCCCGGCTTCCGCACCTTCAGCTTCAGCCCGTACTGGAACTGCGGCTCCTTGCCGTCCCCGCCCGCGCCGGGGAAGAAGGCCAGCCCGCCACGGTCGCTCACGAACAGCACCTGCCCGGTGCTCACCCCCTTGAACACCTCCACCCCGAACAGGGTGGTGGTGTCGGTGAACTTCTCCTCGTCGGCCGTGCGGGCCTTGAACGACAGGCCGGTCACGTACCCGGACGTCTTGGCGGCGGCGAACTCCCCGCCGGACACGCTCATCTGGCCGGCGGACGTGACGGCCACCACCGAGTCGGCGGCCGGGTCTTTGAACAGCTCCACGCCCACCTTCAGGGCCTTCTCCCAGTCGGTCTCTTTCCCCTTCCGCACCTTCAGGTCGTGGGCGGCGGCCCACTCGGGCTTCACCACCGGCCCCTGGGCGACGGCGACGGGCGTGCCCAGGGCCAGCACGAACAGGACGGCAAACCGCGCACGCATGGCACACCTCGTCAGAGAACAGAAACCGGGACCGGGGTTGCCCAGCCCGTCAGATTCAGTGGGAACGCCCCTGTTAGCTTAAGTTAACACCGAAACCCCCGGCGGGCCGGAAAAACGTTGAAGTACACCCGCATTTCGTGCCCAGACCGCTTGACCCCGATCACATCCGTCGGTATCAGCCGGCCGCTCACACACACTCTCCGCGCCGGCTGATGCGGCGGGCGGCACGACCGGGGTCGGGGGACTCCGGCCGCGCCGTTCGGGGGGGTGTTGACACTCACGCTCGGTCTTCGACACGGAGGGGAAGGAGGCCATGGTGCACCAGGCGAACAAATGGGGGTGGAAGGCGCTCGCGGCGAAGATGCTGCTCGCGCCAGTGTTGGCCGGATCGCTGGCGGTGCCGGCCTTCGCCCAACCGCCCGCGTCGAGAACGACGCCGGCCACGCAACAACCGACCCAGGACCCGACCGCGCTGCTGAAGCTCGGCCGGCAAGCCCTGGGAGAAGGCAAACTCGACACCGCCGCCGGGTACGCCCGGCAGGCGGACGCGGCCAACCCGTCGGGCAAGTGGGGGCTGATCGCCGACACGCCCGCCGCCCTGCTGAAGGACACGCAAGTGGCCCGTCAGGCGGCGGACAAGGCGCTGGCCGGCCAGCTCACCAAGGAGGCCCGCGCCCTGGTGAACAAGGGCGGCAAGACGGACGCCGAGAAACTGACCAACCTCGACGCCGCCGCCGCCAAGCTGGACAAGGCGACGACGCTCGCCGGCAAGGGCGACGTGTTCGACGGCATCAACGTGTTCGCCGACAAGCCGGACGCGCTCAAGCGGGATGTGGACACCGCCCGCGCCGCCCTGCGGAAGAGCAACCCCGGTCTGGCCACGGCCGACGTCCGCGGCACCGCCCCGACGCCGACCCGCCCGGTCGGGACTGGTGTTCGCCCGGCCAAGTTCGAGTTGGAACAGCCGACGGGCACCACCGTCCCCGGCAGCGTGACCGCGGCGAAGAAGGCGGACGCGGCCGAGATGGTCGTCGCCGGCCGCAAGCTGATGTACGCCGGCCAACTGGCGGACGCGCGGGCCAAGTTCGCCGACGCCTCGACGATGGGCGTGACGTTCGGGTTCAGCGAAGACAGCCCCGAGAAGGGGATGCAGGACGTGGCCGCCCGCGGCAAGGCGAAGGCGGACGGGCTGGTGGCCGCCGCCAAGGGGTTCAGCGAGAAGAAGGAGTGGGCGAAGGCCGACCTGGCGCTGAGTGACGCGAAGGCGCTGACCGTCTCGCTCGACCTGTGGTCGCGGGAGATCGACCTCGAACAGGACCTGCTGAAGAAGGCGATGGGGCAGGTGAAGGCCGTCGCGGCCCAGACCGCCGCCGACCTGCCGTTGCCCCCGCTGCCGACGATCAACGCGCCGAAGGGCCTCGACCTGCCGACGGCGCCGGAACTGCCGAAGGTCAGCGAGAAGCCGAAGCCGGTGGACCTGGACCTGCCGGGGCTGGAACTGCCGGTCGAGCCGAAGGCCGACAAGCCGACGCTGCCGAGCCTGCCGACGCTGCCGCTCGTCAAGCCGGAGCCGAAGGCGGAAGTGAAGCCGGAGCCGAAGGCCGAAGACCCGATTGCGGCGGCGAAGAAGAAGAAGGCGGACGAGGGCAAGACGCTGCTCGACTCGGCGGCCGACCTGCTGAAGAAGGGCGAGCACGACATGGCGATGAAGTTGGCCGTGCAGGTGCACAACGGCGAGTTCGGGCTGAAGGACGACGCCCAGAAGTTGATCGTGGCGGTGGACACCGAGCGGAAGGCGGCGAAGGTGAAGGAGTCGGTGCAGGCGTTCGCGGCGGCCACCGAAGCGGTGGGCATGAAGCAGTACGCCTACGCCGACCGCCTGCTGGCGCAGATCGACGACGACACCCTGCCGGCCGACAAGCAGAAGGACGCGAAGGCGGTGCGTGAGGCGGTGGCGAAGGAGTTGGCCGCTGCGAGGGCGGCGGTCGCCCCGCCGGCCGAGCCGAGCAAGCCGGCCACGGCCGCGCTCATCCCGTCCACGCCCGGCACCGGGGCCATCGACTCGGCCAAGTCGGCCGTCGAGGTGGAAGCCCAGCAGTTGCGGGCGGAGAGCCTGCAAGTGCAGGCCAAGGCGCTCAAGCTGTTCGAGCAGGGCGACACGGATCAGGCCGTGCAACTGCTGGCCGACCTGGCCACGAAGGTGCGGGCGAGCAAGCTCACGCCGGCCCGCCAGAAGACCATCCTCGACCCGATCGAGGCCAAGCTGGACAACTTCCGCCTGATCAAGCGGCAGGTGGACCTGTACACGAAGGACGTGAAGGAGAAGAAGGACCGCGTCGAGGGGCGGCTCCAGAAGGCGAGTGCCGAGCAGCAGCGGCAGGAGGAGATCGCCAAGCGGGTGGGCGACATCCGCGAGCTGATGGACAAGAAGAACTTCGCCGACGCCGAGAAGCTGGCCCTGCAAGCCAAGACGCTCGACCCGGACAACCCGACGCTGAACCTGATCTACGACCTGGCCAAGCGGAACCGGCGGATGGACGACGCCAACCGCCTGAAGTCCAACAACGAGGAGTTCACCCTCAACGCGCTGGACGAGGCCGACAAGTACGGCACCAACGTGCCGCTCAACGGCGACCCCATCCGCATCAGCATGCAGAAGACGCTGCAGAACCGCGGGCGGCCGAGCGGGGACGACGTGTACTCCCGCCCGCGGACGGCCGTCGAGCGCGAGATCGAGATGAAGCTGGAGCGGCCGATGAAGGTGAACTTCAAGCAGGCCAGCTTGCGGGAGGTGATCGACAAGTTCGCCGAGACGGCCCAGATGAACCTGTCGGTGGACGAGCCGGCCATGGCCGCCGCCGGCATCGAGATGGACAAGGTGATGGTGTCGGAGAACATCGTCCAGGCGATCTCGATGCGGAGCATCATGCAGGTGATCCTGGAGAAGAACCAACTCCAGTACCTGGTCGAGAACGACATGGTGCTGGTGACGACGCTGAAGAAGGCGAAGGGGCGGATGTACACGAAGGTGTTCAGCGTGACCGAACTGGTCACGCCCATCCCCGACTTCGCCATCCCCGAGTCGCAGAGCCTGGAGAAGACGCTCGCGCGGGTGGCTACCCCGACGCAGCCGTGGGTGGACGCGGCGGCGGCGGCCAAGACGGCCTTCGGCAGCGGCGGCCAACTGGTGAGCGACCGGGCCGGGTTCATGCCGTCGGGCGGGTTCGGCGGGGGCAGCCTGCAGAACAACCCGACCGGCGCGCAGAACCACGTGGTGGGGGCGAGCACGACCGTCGCCCAGGGGAAGGCCAACCACAGCGAGCAGCTGATGAAGCTGATCAAGGGCATGGTTCGAGCGCACACCTGGGACGAACAGGGCGGATCCGGCCGGCTGGCGTACTACGACATCGGCGGGGCGCTGGTGGTCAACCAGACGGCCGACGTGATCACGGAAGTGAACAACCTGCTGGAGTCCCTCCGCCGGTTGCAGGACCTGAGCGTGTCGGTGGAAGTGCGGCTGATCTCGCTGTCCGAGGCGTTCTACGAGCGGATCGGCGTGGACTTCCAGATGAACCTGAAGACGAACGGGCGGACGGAAGGGTTTGAGCCGGCCCTCACCACCGCCTCGTTCCGCCCGGCCCCGTTCATCAACGACATCAGCAACAAGGGAGTGATCGCCGGTTGGAACCCGAACCAGGGCGGGTTCACCCCCGACCTGGACATCCCCATCCGCCCGGGCAGCTACGGGTTCTCCGCCCCGCCGTTCGGCAACTACCCCGGCAACGGGAACGGCGGGCTGAACCTGGGTCTGGCCTTCCTGAACGACATCCAGGTGTTCATGTTCCTGGAAGCGGCGGCCGGCGACCGGCGGTCGAACATCATGCAGGCCCCGAAGATCACCTGCTTCAACGGCCAGTTCGCCACGGTGAGTGTGACCACGCAGCAGTTCTTCGTGCTCGGGTTGCAGGTGTTCAACGTGGGCGGGCAGTTCGTGTACATGCCGCAGAACACGGCCGTGCCCCTGGGCGTGACACTGGGCGTGCAGCCGGTGGTGTCGTCCGACCGCCGGTTCGTGCGGCTCACCCTGCCACTCCAGTTCACCGACCAGGTGCCGGACGCGACCGTGCCCCTCTTCCCGGTGACGGCGTTCATCACCCCGGTGTTCGAGGGCGGCAGCCAGGGCACGCCCATCCCGTTCACCCAGTTCTTCCAGCAGCCGAGCTTCACCACCATCAGCGTGAACACCACCGTGGTGGTGCCGGACGGCGGCACGGTGGTGCTGGGCGGGCTGAAGACGATGAGCGAAGGGCGGAACGAGTTCGGCCCGCCGGTGCTGAGTCAGGTGCCGTACCTGAACCGGCTGTTCAAGAACACCGGCGTGGGGCGTGACACCCGCCACCTGATGCTCATGGTGACGCCGCGGATCATCATCACCTCCGAGGAGGAGGCGCTGGCGACCGGCACGGGCGTCGGGTTGGGCACGGGCAACTAAGCCGGGTCCACACTGCAACAACCGCCGCGGCCCGTGGGACCACCCCACGGGCCGCGGCCCGTTCCGGGTTGGTGCCGCCGGCCG
>JANNVG010000524.1:0-11948 GCA_031414395.1 Fimbriiglobus sp. | reverse complement strand
GACAAGCTTTCCAGGTTGAACACCCCCTCTCCCCTGGGAGAGGGGGCCGGGGGGTGAGGTCCATCATCATGCGCTCCTGCCTACTCCTGCTGCCGCTGCTCGCCTTGCCGGCACTGGCCGCCGACCCGCCCAAGCACCGGGCCGACGGGGACGCCGCCGTCGCCGCCCGGCGGGTGCTGCTCGACCACTGCGCCGCCTGCCACAGCGGACCCGACAAGAAGCCGTTCGGCCGCGTGCTGGTGAACGACTGGTCGGCACTCGTGGGCAACGCCGGACCGATCCCGTTCGTCTCCCAGGACAACGAGGACCTCCGCTCGCAGGTGGTCGAGTTCATGACCGACGGGTCGATGCCCCCCGGCGGGCGGAAGCCGGTGCCGATGGAGCAGATCGCCGCGGTCGAGAACTGGATCAAGCGCGGGGCTCCCGAGTACCCCACTGCGTTCGACGACGACACCGTGCTGAAGGTGATCGCCGCCGACATCGCCCGCGTGGAGCAAGAGAAGGGCAAGGAGTACGTTCAACACGTGCGGTATGTGTCGCTCGCGCACCTGGTGGACATGAAAGAGGCCGCCCTCGCCGCGGCGGAAGCAGAGTTGTTCACCGCCCTCGCCGGCCGCACGCACGGCGACCAGATTCGCCTGACCAAGACTCGGCACGAGGTGCTGAAGAAGGAGCCGGCCGCGGGCACGCCGGCGGTGCTCGGCAAGGCGGTCAGCCCGGTGGCCGGGTCGGCCGGCACGGTCTACCGGCTGGATTTGAAGGAACTCCGCTGGGACGGCGGCGGCAAGCTGCTGTTCGAGGAGGTGAAGACGGGCAGCCGAGAGGGCGACTTCCGCATGAGGCCGTTCGACCTGATTCAGCTCGAGTACCCGTACTCGCACACGCCGACCGACGACGCCCGCAAGAAGGCGACCGACGCGGCGGTGGCGGACATGAACGCCCACCGCAACAAGACCGGGGCGAAAGACCCGCTGGCCCAACTGCGGGCGGTGCCGTTCGTCCGCGGCGACTGGCTGGCCAAAGCCCTGTGGAAGGACGGCAGGCCCACCCCACTCGCCGACGACCTGGACTCGCTCGGCGAGTTGGCCGAGGGGTTGGCCAAAACGACCGACGACCGGCGGGTGGGCACCGGGCCGGACTTCGTGCCGTTCGCCGGCGGGCCGAAAGTGACCGACGCCACCGCCCCGCCCGTGTGGGCGTGGTATCAGCCGGCCGTCGCCCCCGCCGCCCCGCCGTTCCACTTCACCGTCGCCGTCGAGGGGTCGCCCCCGTTCCAGATGCACCAGAAGGTCCGTCTGCTCGCGGACAGCGACAAGCCGACGGCGGTCTCGCTGGTGGAGGTGCAGGCGGATTTCGTCGACGTCCTCTTGTTCGGCGACGAGAAGAGCCGCCGGCCGACGGCCGACGTGACCAAGAACACGCCCGTCGCCCCGAAGGCCGACGGCAAGATCGAACTCTCCCTCATCGACGCGAACGCCGGCAAGCCGATCTTCTACCTGCTGCACGCCAGCCCGCAGGCCACCCCGCACCGCGAGCCGGTGGTGGTGCGGAGCAAGCACGAGAAGTCGGCCGTGTGGCGGGTGCTGCCGCACGAGGCGGACGCCGCCGCCGACCGCGGCCCGCCCGTCCGTCAGGTACTCCGCATCGAGGTAACGCCGAAGAAGAAGATGGATTGAAGTGTTCTGCTCGCTCCGCGAGCGGCAAATCGAATCCGCTCGCGGAGCGAGCAGAGCACGACCAACCCGAGGTCCACGTGAGCGCTGAGCCGATCATCGACGTCGACGACCTGGTGCGGCCCATCCCCGGCGACAGCCCCGGCGGGGTGCCCCTGCCGTTCGACGTGCGGAATAACCTGGACGCCTGGCGGAACGAACCCGACCTGGACTTCCACGACGACAAAGCCCCGCCCCCACCCCCCGCCGAGTGGGGCAAGGTGATCGGCACCGCCACCGACTTCCTGTCGCTCACCGGCAAAGACCTGACCGCCGCCGTCCGGCTGGTGGAGGCGCTCACCAAGAAGCACGCCACCGCCGGCCTGCACCACGGCCTGACACTCCTGCTGCGGATGGCCGAGAACGGGTGGGAGCACGTCCACCCGCTGTGCGAGCCGGACGACCAGGAGGCCCGCCTGCACCGCCTGAACTGGCTGAACGACGCCACCAAGGGGGGCAAGTTCCCCCAAACCGTGCTGCGGATGCCGGTGGTGAAGACCACCCGCGGGGACGGCTATTCGGCCGCCGACTGGCTGGACGCCGGCCGCAAGGCGGAGATCGAAGCGGAGGTCGGGTCGTTCACCGCCGACGGGCTGCGGCAGGCGCTCGCCGACCTGACCGACGTGCAAGCCACCCTCCGCCGGCTGGGGACGGTGCTCGACGAGAAGATGGGGAGCGAGTCGCCGAACCTGTCGGAAGACGCCCAGGACGGGCTGGGGAAGGCGGTGGTCAAGTGCGAGGAGTTCGTCCGCGGGCTGGCCCGCGTGAAGGGGGTGCCGCTCGACACCGCCCCCGACGCCGGCGCGCCGAGCGACGACACCCCGACGACGGGCGGCGGTGGCGAGGTGGCGGCGAAGGCGGGTGGCGGGCGGGATCAGTTGTACCGGCAGCTCGCACAGATCGCCGACGCGCTCAAGCGGATCGAGCCGCACAGCCCCATCCCGTACCTGCTCGAACGGTGCGTGAAGCTGGGCGCGATGCCCTTCCCGGAGTTGATGCGGGAGGTCATCCGCGAGGCCGGCACGCTGGACGAACTGGACCGCCTGCTCGGGCTGAAGCGGGAGGAAGGCGGCGGGTGACGCGGGCCGGTCCGAGGCGTCCGCCGTTTTTCCCCCATTCCGCGATTTTTTCCGCGGAGCGAGTCCTCAGTTTCGCATGAAGACGGATGCGGGTTTGTGCGCGCCCCGCCGGGCGACCCGTTGTGACCCCCGCCCGCGAGTGATACAGTTTCACCATCCCCCTCACCGCCGAGGTGCCTGCCATGGCCGAGAGTTACCAGGAAAAACTGAAGCGGGTCCGCCCGCCGCGGGTGCGGATCGACTACACCGTCGAGACGGAAGGGGCCGAGCCGGTGCTCGAACTGCCGTTCGTGGTGGGCGTGCTGGCCGACCTGTCCGGCATGCCGAGCGACCCGCTCAAGCCGCTCAAGCAGCGGACGTTCGCCAGCATCGACCGCGACAACTTCAGCCAGGTGATGTCGAAGGCCGCCCCGCGGGTGGCCTTCCGGGTGGCCAACAAGCTGGGCGACAACCCGGACGAGCAGCTGAACGTGGAGCTGAAGTTCCGCCAGTTGTCCGACTTCGAGCCGGGGCAGGTGGCGCAGCAGGTGCCCGCCCTGAACGAGCTGCTCCAGATGCGGAACCGGCTGACCGAACTGCTCGGCAAGATGGAGGGGAACGACGCCCTCGAGAAGATGCTCAAGGACGTGATCGAGGCCTACGAGAAGAAGGCGGCCTCGTAACCACCAAAGTTCCAGGTTCCAAGTTCCAAGTTCCAAGTCATCACCGGGAGCTTTCGCCCGCCCGCAGAACACGGTCGCAAGCCACCAGCCCGGATCTGGAACCTGGAACCTGGAACCTGGAACTGACAACTTCCCCCCACACAAGGTTTCCTCTCATGGCAGCGGAACAAGCGGCGGCGGCCCCCGGTGCCGTCACCGAAGAGCTGATCGGCCAGGACATGCTGAGCAAGATGCTGGACACCATGAAGGTGTCGGACGACGCCGCCGCCCGCCAGCGGGGGATGAGCGCGCTGGACAACTTCGTCAAGGCCATCACCCAGGGGCAGACGGTCAGCAAGGACGCCGAGACCAACATCAAGTACTGGATCAAGGAGATCGACACCAAGCTGACGGCCCAGACGAACGAGATCCTGCACCACGAGAAGTTCCAGAAGCTGGAAGGCACGTGGCGTGGGCTGCACCACCTGGTGTCGAACACCGAGACCAGCACGAGCCTGCAACTGAAGGTGATGAACGTCACCAAGGACGAGATCCGCGCCGACCTGGAGAAGGCGGAGGAGTTCGACCAGTCGCAGATGTTCAAGAAGGTGTACGAGGAGGGGTACGGCATCCTCGGCGGCAACCCGTTCGGCCTGCTGGTGGGCGACTACGACTTCGACGTGCGGCGGAGCACCGACATGAAGGTGCTCCAGGGCATGTCCGGGGTGGCGGCCGGGGCGTTCGCGCCGTTCGTGTCGGCCGTGTCGCCCAAGGCCTTCAACATGGACCGCTTCTCGCAACTGGCTGACCCGCGGGATTTGGCCAAGATCTTCACCGGCCCGGACTACGCCAACTGGGAGGCCTTCCGCGAGAGCGAGGACTCGCGGTACGTGGCGCTCACCTGCCCGCGGGTGCTCGGCCGCGAGGTGTACGGGGCCAACTTCAAGCCGGTGGCCGAGTTCAACTTCGAGGAGGCGACCGACGGCACCAACCCGGACAAGTACCTGTGGATGAACGCGGCCTGGACCTACGCGGCCAAGGTGACGGACGCCTTCGCCAAGTACGGGTGGATGGCCCGCACCCGCGGGGTGGAGGGCGGGGGCAAGGTGGAGGGCCTGCCCGTGCACACCTTCCCGACCGACAACGGGGACGTGGCCATGAAGTGCCCGACGGAGGTGTCCATCACCGACCGCCGCGAGCAGGAGTTGGAGAAACTCGGCTTCCTCTCCCTCATCCACTGCAAGGACAAGCCGTTCGCCGCCTTCATGTCGGCCACCAGTTGCCAGAAGGCGAAGAAGTACGACCGCCCGGAGGCGACGGCGAACGCCATCCTCAGCACCAAGTTCAACCTGCAACTGTGCATGAGCCGGTTCGCCCACTTCCTGAAGGTGATGGTGCGGAACCGGGTGGGGTCGTACATGGAGCGGGCGGAGTTGGAGAACTGGCTGAACCGCTGGATCAACAACTACGTGCTCGGCAACCCGGAGGGGGCGGGCGACGAGATGAAGGCGAAGTACCCGCTGGCGTCGGCCCAGGTGAAGGTGGTGGAGGTGGCCGGCCAGCCGGGGTCGTACAAGGCGGTGGCGCACATGCGGCCGCACTTCCAACTGGAGAGCGTGGACATCTCCCTGCGGATGGTGGCCAAGCAGCTCGGCGGGCAGTGACCGTGAGGCGGGGCGGGGGAAATTCGGATTCCGTGTCCGGCCCCCCCCGCCGGTTCGCATTACCCCGATGGAAGGACACGCGGCGGACACAACAACCAACAACCCCCGCCGCGATCTTCACACCCCACTCAGGAGCAGGACGATGCCGATCTACATGAACTACGAAGGGATCAAGGGTTCGGTGACGGAGAAGGGTCACGCGGACTGGATCGAACTGGAGTCGTGCCAGGTCGGCGCGAACCGCCACATCGAGACCGCCACCGGCAAGGGGAAGAACCGCTCGGCCGGCGCCCCCAGCCTGTCCGAGATCGTCGGCACCAAGACGCTGTGCAAGGCGAGTGTCAACCTGTTCAAGGCGTCCCTGTCGGGGGAAGGGAAGAAGGTGGTCATCGACTTCTGTCGCACCGAGGGCGACAAGGTGGAGAAGTACCTGACCATCACCCTGGAGAACGCCCTCATCTCCAGCTACAGCATCTCCGGGCACGGCGGCAGCGGCACCCCGATGGAGAGCCTGGCCCTCAACTACACCAAGATCGAGTACGCGATGGTGAACCGCGACGACAAGGACAAGAGCGGCGGGGCCGACCGGGCCAGCTTCGACCTGAGTGCCGGCGTGGCCAAGTGACTGTGACGACGTGACCCCCGAGCGGGCCGGATTCATCCGGCCCGCTTCGTCCGTTTCCGGCCGGCACCTGTGTAGCCGGCCTCTGTGAGGCCGGGCCGACCGGGGTCACAGACCCCGGCTACAGTTCGTCGCCCCCCAGAGGCTTCCCCCATGACCGCCGACGCACTCTTCCAGGCCGGCCGGCTGGCCGACGCCCTCGCCGCCCAGCTCGCGGCGGTGAAGGCCGCCCCGACCGACCAGCGGGCGCGCTTCTTCCTGTTCGAACTGATGCTGTTCGCCGGCGACCCGGAACGCGCCCGCAAGCAACTGGACGTGCTCAAGTACGACGACCCGAAGTACCTCGCGGCCGTCGACCAGTACCGCTTCGCCCTCGACGCCGAGGCCAAGCGCCGCGCGGTGTTCGCCGGCAAAGCGCAGCCCGAGTTCTTGTCGCAATCCGGCGGGCACCTGCCGCACCGCCTGGAAGCGGTGGCCGCCCTCGCCCGCGGCGATCACGCCGCCGCGCTCACGGCACTCGCCGCCGCCGACGCGATTACGCCCGCGGTCGCCGGCACCATCAACGGCAAGCCGTTCGTGCCCCTCGCCGACGCGGACGAGCGCTTCGGCCCGGTGCTGGAAGTGTTCGGCACCGGCGGGGTGTACAGTTGGGTGCCGTTCGAGTCGATCACGTCCGTCACCATGAACCCGCCCGCCGCCCCGCGAGACATCCTCCTGCGGCCGGCGCACCTGACCCTCGACAACGGCGTGACCGGCGACGTGCTGCTGCCCGCCCTCTACCCGAACACGTTCGAGAGTGCCGACGAGGACCTGAAGCTGGGCCGGGCGACCGACTGGCTGGGCGCCGACGGCGAGGTGCCCCGCGGGGTGGGCGGGCGGCAGTTCCGCGCCGGCGACGGGTTCGTGTCGCTGGCCGACGTGCGGGTGCTGACGTTCGGGCCCGGCTGACCCTCGTTCCCATGCTCCGCGTGGGAACGTCCCCACCGACGCTCCGCGTCGTACCGGACCAGGACGCGGAGCGTCCGCCGAAATGTGCCCACGCGGAGCGTGGGAACCAGGAAAACGTCTCCCCGTTGAACACCCCCTCTCCTCTTGGGAGAGGGGGCCGGGGGGTGAGGTCTGCGAACAATGCCCCCGCCCGCCCGCGGCATGTTGCCCTCGATTCTCGACCGCCTGCTCGACCCCGAGTCGGCCGGCACCGCCATCATGACCGGGTACTCGGTGGACAAGATGGCGCTGGCCGTCCGCCGCGACCTGGAAGAGTTACTGAACACCGTCAACCCGCACCACAACTTCCCCGAGCAGTACCCCGAGACGCGGGACTCCGTCGTCACCTACGGGCTGCCCGACCTGGCGTCGGCCGAGGCGCTCAGCGGCGAGCAGCGGGCGACGCTGGCGGCACTCATCCGGCACGCCGTGGAGCGGTTCGAGCCGCGGCTGAAGCGGGTGAAAGTGACGGTGCTGAAGGCGGAGGCGGACGCCGTGCGGGGGGCGATCAAGTTCCGCCTGGACGCCCGCCTGACGGTGGACCCGGCGCCGGAGGTGTCGTTCGACACGGTGCTGAACGTGGGCACCGGCAAGTACGAGGTGAACAAGACCGCGGGTGGAATTGCGTAGGGCGGGTCGAGCAGCCGGGGCTGCGGGCAACCGTGCGAAGGGGCGGGAGGGTCGGCGACACCACACACCGCCGCGACGCCCCGCCGTGCTTGCTCGCGGCGGGGCGTCGCGGCCGGCGGACGGTCGGGCGAGCCATTCCGCCATTCCGCACGCCGATTGCACCTCCCCGGCCGCTCGACCCGCCCTACAAGAACTCCCCCACCGGGCCGACTGATGAGCGACCTGTTCCGCTACTACGAGACGGAGCTGTACTACATCCGCAAGCTGGCGGGCGAGTTCGCCCGCAAGTACCCGGCCGCCGCCGCCCGCCTGCAACTGGAGGCCGACCGCTCGGCCGACCCGCACGTCGAACGGCTGATCGAATCCTTCGCCCTACTCGCGGGCCGCATCCGCCACAAGATCGACGACGAGTTCCCCGAACTGACCGACGCCCTGCTGAGTGTGGTGTACCCGCACACCCTCGCCCCCGTGCCGTCGATGGCGGTGGTGCAGTTCGACTTGTCCGCCGCCCGCGGAACGCCCGAAGGCATCCCCGTGCCCGCGCACAGCCCGCTGCACACCGGCCGCGTGGGCGACCAGTATTGCAAGTACCGCACCTGCTACCCGCTGCGGCTGTGGCCCATCCGCATCGCCCACGCCCAACTGCACGAGCCGCCGTTCCCGGTGAAGCCGCCGCCGTTCGCCGACGCCGTGTTGCGGCTGACGCTGTCCGTCACCGGCGAACTGCCCCTCTCCCAGATGAACCTGGACACGCTCCGCCTGCACCTGCTCGGCACCGAATCGCTCACCGCCCCGCTGTACGACCTGCTGTTCAACCACGCCATCGAAGTCGCGTTCGTCGATCCCGACCGCCCGCAGGCGGTGGCCCGTTTCCCCGCCGCCGACGTGCTCCGCCCGGTCGGGTTCGACCCCGCCGACGCCGTTCTGCCGTTCGCCGACAACGTGTTCCCCGGCTACCGCCTGCTCACCGAGTTCTTCGCCTACCAGCCGAAGTTCCTGTTCGCGGACCTCGGCGGGTGGGAAGAGGTCCGCCGCATCGTCGCCCCGGCCCGCACCGTCGAAGTGCTGGTGTTCCTGAACCGCTCGCACACGGAACTCAAGCAGCGGATGACGGCCGACCTGTTCCGCCTCGGCTGCACGCCGGCGGTCAACCTGTTCGAGCAGACGTGCGAGCCGATCTCGCTCACGCACGCCCGGTTCGAGTACCGCGTGACGCCGGCAGTGAGTCAGCCGCTCGGCCACGAGGTGTACGCCATTCAGCGGGTGACGGCCGCCGGCAAGAACGGCACCGACCGCGAGTACCAGCCGTTCTTCCGCTTCCGCCACGGGGCCGACCGGCACACGGCCACCGCCTTCTGGTACGCCAGCCGCCGCCCGGCCGTCGCCCCCGACGACCGCGGCACCGACGTGTTCCTGCACTTCGCCGACACCAACTTCAACCCGTACACGTCGGCGACGGACGAGGCCGTCGTCGTGCGGACGCTCTGCACCAACCGCGACCTGCCGACCCGTGTGCCGCGGGTGGGCGAGACAGTGAAAATGGAGCCGGCATTCGCCAGCCCCGGCGCGACGGTGAAGTGCGTGCGGAACCCGACGGCGTCGCTGCGTCCGCCGGCCCCGCGCGGGCGGTACTGGCATTTGGTCAGTCACCTGAACCTGAACCACCTGCCGTTCACGTCCGACGGCGGCGGGCTGGAATCGCTCAAGGGGCTGCTCGGCCTGTACGACTGGACCGACCCGGCGTCCGACCCGCACGCGGCGGCGCAAGCACGCCAAGCCATCGACGGGCTGGTGGGGGTGAAGGGCGAGCGGGCGGTGTCGTGGGTGGGCGGCGACATCGGCGGGATGGTGCGGGGCACGAAGGTGACGGTGGAGCTGGACGAACAGAAGTTCGTCGGCGGGAGCGGGGTGCTGTTCGCGTCGGTGCTGGAACGCTTCTTCGCGCTGACGGCGTCGGTGAACTCGTTCACGCAACTGGTGGCCAAGTTCCGCCAGCGCGACGGCATCCTGAAGGCGTGGCCCCCGCGAGCCGGCGACAAGCCGCTGGTGTGACGGGCCACTTGTCAGCCGACGCGCGAGCGAGGGGCCAGTTCCTACGCGGACAGGTGCGGAGCCATCGCACTCCGCCAGACTTGTTAGCCCGACGCGCGAGCGAGGGGCCACAGGCTCGACGGACAAGTGGTACTCGTCACAGGCGGTCGGGGCTGTTTTGCTCACCGGGTGTCCGTTGGGCGGTTGGCCCCTCGCTCGCGCTTCGGGCTAACAGTTGGTCGGCCGTGGGACGCTCACCGGGTGTCCGTTGAGAACAGAGGTGCCACCATGACCGCGACCGAATGGGCGACCAGCACGAACCCGGAGGAGATGCTGGCGGCGCTCGACGACGCCCAGTTCAGCACCGCCCGGCTGCCGGTGGTGCTGGCCGGGTTCGCCGACCGCGGGCGGCTGGTGCGGCTGCTCAGCAACGATTTACAGGAGCCTTTCACCGCCTACGCCATGTGGGTGTTCGGCCTGACCGCTCGCCCTCTGCCCATCGAACTGCCCGTGTTCGACCCGCTTGAACCCCAGATGATCGACGGGTGGGACGCCGATGCGCCGGTGAGACACGCCGTAGGCGGGTCCAAGATCGACTGGCAGTTCATGGCAGGGGTGGCGCTAGCCGAAGCTTACGGCGAACGGCGGGTGTACCAGTTCGGCCGACCGAAAGACCCGACCGCCCCGCACTGGCGGCAGAGGCAGGCCGACGCCCTGCGGGACGCCCTCGGCAACCCGTTCGCGCCGGTGGCGTGGGAACCGAGCTGGCGAAGCGAAACGGTGGTCGCGCTGGCCCCCGGAGTTCACTTCGACAACGCCTTCGACCGCCTGCCGATCCTGGCGGACGCGCTCGAAGAAGCCGGGTGCGACAGTCAGGAAGTGCTCACCCACTGCCGCGACTCCGGCCCGCACGCCCGCGGCTGCTGGGTGGTCGATGCGGCCCGCGGGAAGTGTTAATGTGCTCTGCTCGCTCCGCGAGCGGTCCGTTCCGAACCCACTCGCGGAGCGAGCAGAGCACACTCCGCCCATGCCCAAGCCGTTCGACGCCACCCTGAAGTCGCTCATCCGCAACCACCCGGCCGACTGGTTGAGGCACTTCGGCGTTCCCATCACCGCCACGCCGCAGGTGATCGACGCCGACTTGTCGGCCGTGTCCGCCGCCGCCGACACCCTCATCCGTGTTGGGAATCAGGTGGTTCACATCGACCTGGAAGCCGGCCCGGACTCCGACCTCGCCACCCGCATGTTGCTGTACAATGTGCTGGCTCACCGTCAGACTGGCTTGCCGGTGCGCTCCGTCGCCGTGCTGCTCCGGTCGAACGCGGTCACGGCGACTTTGACGGACCGCGTGGAGTACGACGGGCTACAGTTCCGGTTCGAGTTGGTGAAGGTGTGGGAGCAGCCGGCCGAGCTGTTCCTGAACGCCGGTGTCGGGTTGCTCCCGCTGGCGGTGTTGGCACGCCCGCCCGCCGGCATGACACGGGAACAGGCGCTGTCGGAGCGAGTGGTGAGTGTCGCCGACGGAATCGAATCGGAGAAACAACAGGCCAAGTATGACCTGATGCTCTCGACGTTCATCCTGGCCGGGATGCACGTCCCGTATGACCGGGCACGGGCGATCTTCAACAAGGTGCTGAACATGCGAGAATCCGCGACATACCAGGGCATCCTCGAAGAAGGTGCGGTCGCCCATCAGCGCGATACGCTCCTGAAACTGGGTCGGGCCAAGCTCGGCACGCCGACCGCGGAGCAGACCAACAAGGTGAACGCGATTCAAGATTTGGCTCGCCTGGACCGCCTGGTTCTGCGGGTGTTGAAAGTGAACACCTGGGACGAACTGCTCCGCGGGCGGTAACACAGGCCTCCCGCGCTCCCCGGAGGCCCGGCCTGCCTCGCCTCGTGGCCCACGGCCGCGCCGCCCACTGTTGGAGTGAGTTGCCCGACCCGATTCAGCACTCGGGACAAACGCCCGGAGGGGGTGCGCCGTCGGATGGGTGAACGACCGCAATCCCCACGTCCACGAGATCTGCCATGAGTGAGCCATCCCGCCGCACCATGTTCCGCTCCCTGGCCGCTGCCGGCGCCGGCGCGCTGGCGTGTACCGCCGTGCCCGCCCAGGCGGCCCCGGTGCCGAAGGCGAAGGAGTCGGTGAAGGTGCCGAACGGCTTCATGCTGCAATCCGAGTGGCGGTGGTGCGGCAAGTGCAACGGCATGTTCTACAGCGGCAACGAGACGCAAGGGGTGTGCCCGAAGGGGGACGCGCACGACGGCGGCAGCAGCGGCAAGTACGTGCTGCGGTACGGGGTGGACAAGAGCGACGCGGCGGAGGGCGTGCAGGGCAACTGGCGGCGGTGCAAGAAGTGCGAGGGGCTGTTCTACCCGGCCACGGCCGGCGGCTCGTGCCCGGCGGGCAAGGACCACGACGCCGACACCCCGGAGTACCTGATCGCCCACACGACGGCCGAGTGAGCGACCCGAGACCTCGCCCCCGTCCCCCTCTTCATGAATGGAGAGGGGATGTTCAAACTGGAACCGGGAACGCAGTGACCGGGTGTATTACACACACCAGGTCACTGCGTTCC
>JANNVG010000523.1:0-4189 GCA_031414395.1 Fimbriiglobus sp. | reverse complement strand
CCTGGGTTTCACACACCCAGGCGGCTCACGCCGCCGGTTCACCAAATCACTTGCCCGCGCGGCGGTCGGCCGGCGGGTCGGTCAGCGAGGTGAAGTCCACCGTCAGCGCGTCGCCCGCCTTGAAGTCGATTTTCGACTCCTGATACTCCGGCAGACCGTTCCGCGACAACTCCGCCCGCATGGTGTACTGGTACGCCTTGCCCGGCGTGAGCGTGGGCGTGGTGAACTCCCGCACCAACTCCGTCCGCTCGTTCTTCCCGCCGTTCACGAACAGCGTCGCCCCCTTCGGCAACTTCACCGTGATCTTGGCCACGCTCGCCAGCGGCGGGGGCGTGAGCGTCGGCACGTCGTCGGTCGCCTTCGGCGCGGCCGGCTTGTTCGTCGTGCGGGAGTCGAACTCCGGGATGGCGGGCGGCGCCTTCACCGCGTCCGTCGGCACGGCCGGCAGCGTGTGTACGGGCGGCAGCATTTTCACCGGGTCGGCCTTCACGCCCGTACTGGTCAGGTCGGCGAAGTCCACCACCGTCGTCCCGTTCGCCTTCACCTTCACCTTCCGCGAGTGCGCCACCGTGTCCCCGTCGCGGGTGTACTCCACCTTGAACGTGTACACCGCCTCGCGGTCGGCCGGCAGCGGCGGCGTCACGAACGTCCGCTCGCCGTTGGTCACGCTCAGCGGTTTGCCTTCCACGAACAACTTGGCGTCGAGCGGCAGCCGCACCAGCACCCGCCCGCGGTTCGTGTCGTCGTCGAGGGGCAGCTTGAAGGTGCTCCCGCCGCGCCCGTCCACCGGCCGCGGCTGGGCCGGGTTGTCGAACTCGCCGGGCATCGGCACCCGCGGCGACGGGATGGTCGGGTAGTTCGGGTAGTCTTGCGGGAAGCCGCCGGGCGTCACCGGGGTGCCCAGTTGCGGCAGGCCGGGCGTGCCCATGCCGTACTGCGGCAGACCGGTCATCGTCCCCGGCATACAGTCGCACCCAGGGGCGCCGCCGTAGCCCACCGGCGACGGCTGGGCGAAATCGTAGGGCACGCCGGGCACGCTCATCGGCGGCATGACCGACCCGCCCACGCACGAGTTGCCGAAGCACGAGTAGTTCGGGGTGGACCCGAAGCACGATCCCAGGTAGAGCGGGGTCGCTCCCGGGTTCCCGCCGTAGGCGATGCCGCCGCCGCACCCGCCGCCGTTGTACGCGATGGGGGCGGTGCCGACACACCCGCCCCCGCCACCACTCCGGGCGTAGTTCGGATCGTACCCGCGGTCGTAGGGGCGGCTGATGGGCAGCGGGTCGCGGGCCGGCGGGCGGCCGTTGCACGAGCCGTTGCAGCCGTTGCAGCCGTTGCACGACCCGCCGTCGAACAGGTCGGAGAAGAAGTTGCGGATGCGGCCGTGGAACAGCCCGCCCCCGTGGCACGCCCCCTGGCAACTGCCGACGGGTCGGGCGTCGCGGCCGGTACACGACCCGTTGACCAGGTCGCGGAAGAAGCCGTTGAACTGTGGGGTGGCCGGGGCCGTGCTCATGGCCGTCATCAGCACTAACGTGTACATCGCCGCGTCCCTCGCTGCGGGCGGATCGGTCGGGAAACCTGGGCGGGTTACGCCGGTGAGGGAAAGGTAAACCCCAGCCGGAACGCGGGCACGCCGACTTCATGTAAAAGTGACAATGCGGTGTCAGCACAGGGTGACGACTCCCGCGCAACGAATCGAACAGCTACAATCGGCACAACCGGCGTGTGAACTTGTCGCGGTTGTAGGGGCAGTGGTCCGGTGAACCGGCGGCGTAAGCCGCCTGGGTGTACAACGACCCAGGCGGCTCACGCCGCCGGTTCACCGAATGGGAGTGTTCGGCATGTCGCAGCGGAACCTGGCCTGGCTGATCGTCGTCCCGGCGGCGGTGCTGTTCACCGGCATCCTGTCGTACACCGCCCCGCCGCCCGAGCAGGACTACAAGATGGTCCGCACGGTGGTGGACGTGCTGGCCGAGGTGGACAAGAGCTACTACCGCGAGCTGACCGACGCCGAGAAGAAGAAGCTGGTGGAGGACATGGTGAACGGCGGGTTGCAGAAGCTGGACCCGCACTCGGCGTACTTCAACGAGGAGCAACTGAAGCAGTTCTCCCAGGACAACAAGGGCACGTTCGGCGGCATCGGCGCGTTCCTGGACATCGACGCCCGCTCCGGCCTGCTGAAGATCGCTTCCCCCATGCCCGACAGCCCGGCGGCCGACAACGACCTGCGGCCGGACGACCTGATCGCCAAGATCGACGGCACGCCGACCGACGACATGACGGTGGACGACGCCCGCGGGAAGATCAAAGGGGAGCCGGGCACCACCGTCACGCTCACCATCCTCCGCACCGGCACGAAAGAGCCGTTCGACGTGACCCTCACCCGCCGCATCATGCAGACGCACCCGGTGAAGGGTTTCCGCCGCGACCCCGAGCAGAAGGGCAAGTGGGACTACATGGCCGACCCGGACGCCAAGATCGCCGTCATCCGCCTGGAGGAGTTCAACGAGACGAGCGGGAAGGAGGTGGAGGCGGCGGTGAAGGAGGTGGTGGCGGCCGGGGCGAAGGGGCTGATCCTGGACATGCGGAACAACCCCGGCGGGCTGCTGCGGGTGGCCGAGCAGATCTCCGACTTGTTCCTGGCCGACGGCAAGGTCGTGCTGACGCGCGACCGGCACGACCACGGGCGGGACGTGAAGGCGAAGAACGACGGGGCCGTGTGGGAGGACGCGACCAAGCTGCCGATGGTGGTGCTGATTAACGGCAACAGCGCGAGCGCCGCCGAGATCGTGGCCGCCGCCCTGCAAGACAACGGGCGGGCGGTGGTGGTCGGCGAGCGGAGCTACGGCAAGGGGAGCGTGCAGCGGTCGATCGAGTCGCCGGACGGCAAGTCGGCCCTCAAGCTGACGACCGAAATCTGGCTGACGCCGAACGGCAAGCACATCCACCGCCGGCCGGGCGCCAAGCCGGAAGACGAGTGGGGGGTGAAGCCGGACGCCGGGTTCGAGGTGAAGATGACCGAGGACCAGGTGATTCAATACCTGCTGCACCTGCGGGAGGCGGAGATGATGCGGAAGACCCCCGCCGACCCGCCGAAGGAGCCGCCGCCGGAGCCGAAGCCCGACCCGAGCAAGCCGAAGCGGTTCGAGCTGCCGAAGATCGACCCGGCGTTCAAAGACCCGGTGCTGGAGAAGGCGCTGGAACACCTGCGGGCGAAGGCGAAGACGGCGAAGGCGCGGGGGGCACTCGGCGGCCCGGCGTGACGGCCGGGCCGCGAGAGCGGTCGGGCGACTCACGCAGGTCGAGTAGGGTGGGTCCAGCGAGCGAGGCGCTCGCACCGACCCACAGAATCCGCCCGCGTGGGTCTCGGCTCGCTCCGCTCGCTCGGACCCACCCTACACACCTGATCGCTGAGCCGCCCTGCCCCCCGGCGTTCGGCCCCTTGACCTCCGACACTCTCGGTGCGTACCATGCCGGCGAGCGTGTGGCATTTCGCCCACGCGGAAAGTCCCCGCCGGGCGCGACCGACCCGGCGAGCAGGAGAACACGTCATGCGTCACGCCTTCTGGCGCGGCTCGCGCCACCCCCACGCCTGCCAGTTCGAACCCCACCACCATCACCACGACTCGGCCGACCACGGCTGCGGTCCCCGCGGAGCGTGCGACATGCCCCGTCACGGCGGCCACCCCGGCCACCCCGGCCACCCCGGCCACCACGGCCACCAGCACCACGACGACGAGGGGGCCGGCGCGTTCGGCGTCCGTCGCCCGCTGCGGTTCCTCGCCCACAAGCTCGACCTGGACGAGAAGCAGGTGACGGCCCTCGCCCGCATCCTCGACGAGCTGAAGACCGAGCGGGCGCAGGCGGCGGTGGACGACCGCCGGTCGCTGGCCGAGTTCGCGGACGCGGTGAGTGGCGAAGCGTTCGACGCGGCGAAGGCGGCGAGCGGCGGTGAGCGGCGGGTGCAGACGGCCACGCGGATGCGGGAAGCGGTGGTGAAAGCGCTGGGCGAGATTCACGCCCTGCTGAACGCCGACCAGCGGGAGCGCCTCGGGTACATGCTGCGGACGGGCATCCTGGCGGTGTGACGAAACCGCCGCACGCATTGCGGGCGGAATCTAACCGCCCACGGGGGGCGTGCGTGCCGCGACTCTCTCGCCGCGGAGCGGCGACGGCCGGTAGCCAG
>JANNVG010000522.1:0-11572 GCA_031414395.1 Fimbriiglobus sp. | reverse complement strand
AGTCCATGATCCGCGCCTTGCACCCGATCAAGCCGAAGCTCGTCGTCATCGGCAACGGCATGGCCGGCGCGCGGTTCCTCGAAGACCTACTCGCCGCCGACCCGGACCGCTTCGACGTGACCGTCTTCGGCGACGAACCCTACGGCAACTACAACCGCATCCTCCTGTCCAACGTGCTGAACGGCACGCAGGACGCGAAGGAGATCTTCCTCAACCCGCTCGGCTGGTACGCCGAGAACGACATCACGTTGCACGCCGGCCGGCGGATCACCCGCATCGACCGCGACGCGAAAACCGTGTGGGCGGACGAACTGTGCGTCGAGTACGACTACCTCGTCATCGCCACCGGCAGCAAGCCGTTCGTGCCGCCGATCCCCGGAACCACGCTGCACGGCGTGTTCGTCTTCCGCACGCTCGACGACTGCCGGCATATCGCCGACTACGCGCAGAACTGCAAGAGCGCAGTCGTCATCGGCGGCGGACTGCTCGGGCTGGAAGCGGCGAAGGGGTTGATGACGCACAACGCCGCCGTCACGGTCGTCGAGATGGCCCCGTGGCTGATGAGCGTGCAACTGGACGAGGCCGGCGGGAAGGTGCTCGGTGACACGATTGCGAACCTCGGCATCACCGCTAAGACCGGAGCCAGCACGAAGGAACTGACCGGACACACGAGCGTGACCGGGGTGAAGTTCGGCGACGGCAGCGAGATCGCGGCCGACATGGTGGTGATTAGCGCCGGCATCCGGCCGAACGTCGATTTGGCCAAAGAGTGCGGCATTGCCTGCGAGCGGGCCATCGTGGTCGATGACCAGATGCGGACGAACGACCCGGCGGTGTTCGCCGTCGGCGAGTGCGTGCAACACCGCGGCATGATCTACGGCCTCGTCGCCCCGCTGTGGGAGCAGACGAAAGTGCTGGCGAAGGTGCTCAGCGGCGTGGACACGATGGCGACGTACACCGGGTCGAAGATCGCCACCAAGTTGAAAGTGATGGGCGTGGAGCTGGCCAGCATGGGCCGCATCGCCGACCTGAAGCCGACCGACGAAGTGGTGCAGTTCAGCGAGCCGTCCCGCAACGTGTACTGGAAGGCCATCGTCCGCGACGGCAAGTTGAGTGCCGCCTGCCTGCTCGGCGACCTCGGCCCGGCGGATGATTTGATGCGGATGTTCCAGGCCGACATGCCGGTGCCCGACCGCCGGCTCGAATTGTTCTTCTCCGCCAACTCCGCCGGCAAGGAAACGTCGCTCGCCGACCTGCCCGACTCGCACCAGGTGTGCGACTGCAACGGGGTGTGCAAGGGCACCATCGTGGCGGCCATCAAGGCGGGCAAATGCACCGTGCCGGCGGTGGGCAAGGCGACCCGTGCGGGCACCGGCTGCGGCAGTTGCAAGAAGATGATGAAGGGGCTGATCGAAGCCGTCGCCGGCGGGGTGAAGGCCGACCCGAGCGAGGGGTGGTACGTCGCCGCCGTGCCGCTGGACAAGCCGACACTGGTGACGGAGGTGAAGAAGCGCGGGCTTCGGAGCGTGTCGGCGGTGCTGGCCGAACTCGGCACCGGCGACGACGAGAAGAGCAAGAACGGCCTGGCCTCCATGCTGAAAGGGCTGTGGGGCAAGGAGTACATCGACGAGCGCGACGCCCGCTACATCAACGACCGCGTCCATGCCAACATCCAGAACGACGGCACGTTCAGCGTCATCCCGCGGATGTACGGCGGCGTCACGACGGCCGATGACCTGATCAAGATCGGCGAGGTGGCGAAGAAGTACGCCGTGCGGATGGTGAAGGTGACGGGCGGGCAGCGGATCGACCTGCTGGGCATCACGAAGGAAGACTTGCCGAAGGTGTGGGCCGATCTGGGCATGCCGAGTGGCCATGCGTACACGAAGGCGCTCCGCACCGTGAAGACGTGCGTGGGCAGCGAGTTCTGCCGGTACGGGACGAACGACAGCACCACGCTGGGAATCGCGCTGGAGAAGCGGTATCAGGGGTTCGAGTTCCCGGCGAAGGTGAAGCTGGGCGTGAGTGGGTGCCCGCGGAACTGTGCCGAGAGCACGGTGAAGGACGTGGGCATCGTCGCCACCGAAGGGGGCGAGTGGGAGATCAGCGTCGGCGGGGCGGCGGGGGCACACGTGCGGAAGTCCGACGTGCTCTGCCGAGTGAAGACGCAAGACGAAGCCATGCGGGTCATCGGCCGCTTCCTGATTTACTACCGCGACAACGCCAAGTGGCTGGAGCGCACCTACGACTTCGCCCCGCGGGTGGGGTTGGACAAGCTGAAAGACATCCTGGTACACGACTCGCTCGGCATCGGCGAACAGCTCGACGCCGAGGTGGACAAGACGGCCGCGGCGTATGTGGACCCGTGGCTGGAGCGCGACAAGCCCGTGTTCGCCGGCCAGTTCGAGAGCGAACGCCGGGTGGCGTTGCCAATGACTTGTTAGCCCGACGCGCGAGCGAGGGGCGAACCACCAACGGGAATCGCAATCACCGAACAGCCCGAAGGGCTGAGAGCCCATAGCCCAGGGCGAGCGAGCGGAGCGAGCGACGCCCTGGGAACGAGACCAACCACCCCGCAGCCTGAAGGGCTGCGACCGTCTCCCAGCCCTTCAGGCTGGGTGGTGATGGTGCCCGAGACCCAGGGCGTTGCCCGGGGCTGAAAACTCTCAGGCCTTCGGCCTGGGGTGGCTGTTCACCCCTGTGCCACCCCGAACCGACTGTGCCGCGCCGCCTGCAAGCGCGTGCCGTAGGAGTCCGCGCGCCATGAGTGTTGCCCTCGCGTCCGCGGTGCAGTTCGTGCCGGTGTGCGCCCTCGCCGATTTGCCCGTCGGGTTGGGCCGGTCGTTCGACATCGGCGGGCACAGCGTGGCCGTCTTCCGCACGCGGGCCGGGCGGGTGTTCGCCACCGCCAACCGCTGCCCGCACAAGGGCGCGCCGCTCGCCGACGGCATGTTGGCGGGTGACCAAGTGGTGTGCCCGTACCACGCCTTCCGCTTCCACGCCGACGGCGGCGAGTGCGACCAGCCGAACGTGTGCGCGGTGGCGACGTACCCGGTGGAAGTGATTGGTGAAAGCGTGAGCGTGGGGGTGCCGGCCTAAGTGCTCTGCTCGCACCGCGAGCGGCCATCCCTAACCGGCACGGGGAGCGAGCAGAGCACTTCCGACCAAGAGACCCCTTTGCCCACACCCCTGCCAACCCTGACCCGCACGCACTGCCCGTACTGCGCCTTCCAGTGCGGCACCGTGCTGTCCGGTGACAGCCCGCTGTCACTGACGGTGGCGGGGGACGACGCCTTCCCGGTGAACGCCGGCAAGCTGTGCGTCAAGGGGTGGACCGCGGGCGAACTGCTGAACACCCCGGACCGGCTGACCACCCCGCTGGTTCGCACCGGCGGCACGCTCAAGCCGGTGAGTTGGACCGCCGCCCTCGACCTGATCGCAGACCAGTTTCAGCGCATTCAACGCGACCACGGCCTTGACGCTGTCGGGCTGTTCGGCTCCGGCGCGCTGACCAACGAGAAGGCGTACCTGTTCGGCAAGTTCGCGCGGGTGGCCCTCCGCACCCCGCACGTCGATTACAACGGCCGGTACTGCATGTCGAGCGCCGCCGGGGCTGGGAATAAAGCCTTCGGCATCGACCGCGGGTTGCCCCTCCCGGTCAGTGACATCGCGTTGTCACGCACGCTCCTGGTGGTCGGGTCGAACCCGTTCGACACCCTCCCGCCCATCACGCAGTGGTTCGACCGGCAGAAGGCGAACGGCGGCAAGTTGATCGTGGTGGACCCCCGCCGCACGCCCACCGCCCGCGCCGCCGACCTGCACCTGAGTAACACGCCGGGCAGCGATCTGGCCCTGGCGAACAGCCTGCTGCACGTCGCCATCGAAGAGAAGTTGATCGACGCGGACTTCATTCAACACCGCACGACCGGGTTCGACGCCGCCCGCCGTACGGTGCTGAACTACCACCCGGCCGACGCCGAGCGGCTGACCGGCGTGCCGGAGGCGCAGGTGCGGCAAACGGTGCGGATGCTGGCCGCCGGGCCGAGCATGATCCTGAGTGGCCGCGGGCCGGAGCAGCAGAGCAAGGGCGTCGATACCGTCCTCGCGTTCATCAACGTGGCGCTGGCTCTGGGTCAGGTGGGCAAAGTCGGCGGCGGGTACGGCTGCCTCACCGGACAGGGCAACGGCCAGGGCGGGCGGGAACACGGGCAGAAGGCCGACCAGCTTCCCGGCTATCGGCTGATTGAGAACGAGAGTCACCGCCAATCGGTGGCGAAGGTGTGGGGCGTCGATCCGGCGAGCCTGCCGCGGAAGGGCCGCAGTGCGTTTGAACTGCTCGACTCGTGCGGTCAACCGAACGGCATCCGCGGGCTGCTGGTGATGGGGTCGAACGTGGCGGTGGCCTCGCCCGATGCCGGGCGGGTCATTGAACGGCTGAAATCGCTGGACTTCCTGGCCGTGTGCGACCCGTTCGTGAACGAGACGGCCGAACTCGCGCATGTGGTGTTGCCGGTCACGCAGTGGGCGGAGGAGGACGGCACCATGACGAACCTGGAAGGCCGCGTCATCCGCCGCCGCAAGGCGTTCGCCCCGCCGCCGGGCGTGCTGTCCGACATCGACATCCTGCGCGAGTTGGCCACGCGGTTGGGGCACGCCGACAAGTTCACGTTCGTCGACACCGAAGCGGTGTTCGACGAGTTCCGCGCAGCCACCGCCGGCGGCACGGCGGACTACGCCGGCATCACCTACGCCCGCATCGACGCCGAAGACGGCGTGTTCTGGCCGTGCCCGACCGAGGACCACCCCGGCACCCCGCGGCTGTTCGCCGAGCGGTTCCACCACGCCGACGGGCGGGCGAAATTTCACGCCGTCGAACACCGCCCGGCGGGTGAGGAACCGGACGCCGACTACCCGCTTTACTTCACCACCGGCCGCTACCAGGAGCACTACAACTCCGGCGCGCAGACGCGGCGGGTGAACAAACTGAGCGGCGCGAAGCCAGTGCCGAAGGTGCAACTGCACCCGGAACTGGCCGCCCGATTCGGCATCGAAGACGCCTCGCTCGTCACCATCGAAAGCCGGCGGGCGAGGGTGGAATTCGCCGTGGACATCTGGACCGGCATCCGCCCGGACACGCTGTTCGCGCCGTTCCACTGGGGCGGGCGGGCGGCGGCCAACCTGCTCACGCAGGCGTCGCTCGACCCGACCAGCCGGATGCCCGAGTTCAAACTGGCGGCGGTGAGGATCGCGTCGGTGACTGGCGGAAGGACCAACAGGAAGAACGCGGATGACGCGGATGCCGCGGATGAAGACAGGGATGAAGAGGATCTGAACAAGACTTGATCTGTTCTGATCCGTGTCATTCCGCTTCCTCCGCGTCATCCGCGTTCCTCCTGTTTGAACCCATCGAGGACTTGTTTTGCCCCGCGAGCAGCTAGCGATCGTCGGCAACGGCATGGCCGCCGGCCGGCTGGTGGACGACCTGGCCCGCCGCGGCGGCCTGGACCGCTACGCCGTCGGCGTGTTCGGCGAGGAGCCGCACGGGTGCTACAACCGCATCCTGCTGAACCGCGTGCTGCTCGGCGGGGCGGTGGACGACATCACGTTGAAGACGGCGGAGTGGTACGCCGAGAAGGGAATCACCTTCCACCGCGGCGCCACTGTCAGCCGGTTGTCACCGGCCGCCCGGAGATTGTGGACGGCCGACGGCCGCGAGCACTACTTCGACAAACTGGTGTTCGCCACCGGCAGCGAGGCCCGCGTGCCGCGGGTGGACGGGCTGCGGAAGCGGGACGGCACGTTCAAGGACGGCGTGGCCGTGTACCGCACGGTCGCCGACGTTGAGCGGATGCGGCGGGCGGCGAAGAGGGGTCGGCCGGCGGTGGTGGTCGGCGGCGGGCTGCTCGGCCTGGAGGCGGCCAAGGGGCTGGCGGATTTGGGAATGCACGTCACCTTGCTGCACCTGTTCGACACCCTGATGAACCGTCAGGTGGACCGCGTCGGCGGGATAATGTTGCAAAAAGCCGTGGAAAATCTGGGCATCGCGGTACGCACGTCGGCCACCACGCGGGCGGTGACGGGCGACAAGCGGGCCGAAGGGGTGTCGCTCGGCGGGGGCGAAGTGCTGCCCGCGGATCTGGTCGTGTTCGCCAGCGGGGTGCAACCGCGCATCGACCTGGCGAAGGATTCGGACGTGCCGACCAACGCCGGCATCCTCGTGAATGATCGAATGGAGACGGGCGTCCACGGCCTGTTCGCGGTGGGCGAGTGCGTCGAACACAACTCCCAGACTTACGGCACCGTGCAGCCGGTGTACGAGCAGTGCGCGGTGCTGGCCGGCGTGCTGTGCGGCGATTCCACGGCACGTTACCGCGGGTCAAAGGTCCACACGCGGCTGAAGGTGGCGGGCCTCGAAGTGGCGAGCATGGGAGACATCGACGGCAAGGAAACCGACGAGGTGATTCAAGTCATCGAAGACCGCCGCGGGGTGTACCGCAAGCTGGTGATCCGCGACGGGCGGCTGGCCGGGGCGGTGCTGGTGGGCGATGCGTCCGCCGCACCCGCACTCATCCAACGCTTCGACCGCGGCGACCCGCTGCCCGCGAATCGACTCGACTTGTTCGCCTCCCCGGACCGCGGGTCGGCACCGGCCGACGACATGGTGTGCCACTGCCACCAGGTGAGCGACGGGCAACTGGCGACTGCCGTCCGCGGCGGGTGCCGCACCCTGCAAGACGTGGCCGCGAAGACCGGCGCCGGCACCGGGTGCGGGTCGTGCCGCGGCAAGCTGGCGTCCCTGCTGCTGAAGGTGGAGCCGGCGCGGGTGCAGTTGGTCCCTCTGCTGTAGCCGGCCTCTGTGAGGCCGGTCCGGGGTCACAGACCCCGGCTACAGAATGCCGAACCGTCATTCTCTGGAGCTTTCATGACCGACGCCATCGTCTCCGATCCGGTCGGCCCGCGGCGGCGGGTGCTGTGGCTGTCCACGGCCGCGTTCACCCTGCTGTTCGCGGTGTGGCTGATGTTCGGCATGTTGGCCGTCAAGTTCAAGAACGAGCTGTCGCTCACCGACGGCCACCTGTACAACCTGACGCTCACGGCCATCCTGAGCGGCTCGCTCCTGCGGTTCAACTTCGGCGTGTGGGCGGACAAGTACGGCGGGAGGAAGGTGATGACGCTCCTGCTGCTGCTGCCCGTCATCCCGACCGTGCTCGTCAGTTTCGCCACGGAATACTGGCAACTGCTCGTGCTGGCCGGGCTGTTCGGCATCGCCGGCAACTCGTTCAGCGTGGGCATCGCGTGGTGTGCGGCGTGGTACCCGAAGGAGAAGCAGGGGCTGGCGCTGGGCGTGTTCGGCGCGGGCAACGTGGGCGCGAGCGTGACCAAGCTGTTCGGCCCGGCGCTCATCGCCCTCATCCCCGCGGCCGGCTTCTTCGACGGTGCGATTCCCGGCGGGTGGCGGTTCATCCCGCTCGTGTACGCCGTGCTGCTGGTCGTCATGGCGGCACTGGTGTGGCTGCTGTCGCCGAGTCCGGATCGCACGCCGGCGAAAGCGAAGGCGTTCGGCGAGATCATCAAGCCGGTCGGCCAACTGCGGGTGTGGGAGTACAGCCTGCACTACGTCGTCGTGTTCGGCGCGTACGTCGCGCTCTCGGGGCTGTTGCCCAACTACTATGTGGCGAACTACGGCGGCGAGCTGGCCGGGCGGCTCGGCTTCACCCCGCAACTGGCCGCCGACTTCGACACCTTCTCCAAACTGAAGGGCGGGGAGTTCGCCGCGTACATGCAGTCGAACCCGGAGGTGAAGGCCGACTACGACAAGTTGCTCGGCACGGTGGGGGTGCTGGCGGCGCTCTGCTTCGTCTTCCCGGCGTCGCTCCTGCGACCGCTCGGCGGGTATGTGTCGGACAAGTTCGGCCCCCGCGTGGTGATGGCGGCCGTGTTCTGGGGAATGCTGGTGGCCGGAGCGGTGCTGACGTTCTTCCCCGGCGTCGGCGTGTGGGGGTTCACGGCCGCGCTGTTCGTGCTGGGCGTGGGCATGGGCGTCGGCAAGGCGAGCGTGTACAAGATGATCCCGGACGCGTTCCCGGCCGACGTGGGCGCGGTCGGCGGGCTGGTCGGGCTGCTCGGGGCGCTCGGAGGGGTGTTGGTGCCGCTGCTGGCGGGGCCGCTGCAATCGGCCACCGGCAGCCCGCAGATGCTGTTCGGCGTCTTACTCGGCCTGACCGTCCTGAGCACCGGCTGGTTCTACGCCGCTGGTTGGCTGACCAAGCCGGTGCGGGTGCCGGAGCGGGCGACGGCGTCGGTGTAATGGTTGTTCCGGTTGTGCCGGCGGTGCAGACGTGATTCCCCTCAAGTCCGCCTTCACCGGCCGGATCGCTTCGACCGGCGATCCGGCACAGCCGATCCCGAAGAGACAATCGTCCCCACCCTCTCGGGCCGATCTTCGGGAGAAGTCGTCATGTCGTCGGTCCTTCGCAAGTTCCTGGCCGGGTCCGCCCTCCTGGGTGCGGGGGCCGTGTTCGCCCAGTCGCCCGCCCCCGCGCCGGTGGTTCCACTCGAACAGGTCGCGGACGCGCAACCCGCCGTCACGCTCGCCCCGTCTGCACCCGCCGCCGACGCCTGCACCACGTGCGGGCCGGACTGGTCGAAGGTCCCCCGCGTGCGGGCGTTCCCCCGCATCGGCAACTTCCCCGTGCTGCCGACCGGCCCCGGCTACTACTCGGTCATCGACCTGTTCCGCGGGTGCGAGGCGAAGGCCCCGCCCAAGCACCCGTACCCGCGGTTCGGCCTCATTCAGCCGTCGTTCTTCGACGTGGACAACTTCAGCTACCTGGACGACCCGAAGAACACCGAGCACGATTTCTTCGACCCGCTCAAGCGCATCCGCCTGGGCGACAACTGGCAGTTCACCACCGGCGGCGACTACCGCGTGCGGTATCAGAACGAGTACAACTCGCGGCTGACGCAGGCGAACAACGACTACCTGCTGGCCCGCACGCGGGTGTACGGCGACCTGTGGTTCCGCGACGACTTCCGCCTGTACGCCGAGGGCATCTTCGCCTCGTCCGGGCACGAAGACCTCCGCCCGCTGGCCATCGACGAGAACTACGCCGACTTCCAGAACCTGTTCCTCGACGCCAAGCTGATGACGCTCGGCGGCGCGCCGGTGTACGCGCGGGTGGGCCGGCAGGAGCTGCTGTTCGGCTCGCAGCGGCTCGTCTCCCCGCTCGACTGGGCGAACACCCGCCGCACCTTCCAGGGGGCACGCCTGTTCCGCACCACCGAGAAGACGGACGTGGACCTGTTCTGGGTGCAGCCGGTGGTGCCGAACGCCGGCCGCCTGGACTCGGTGGACAACAACCAGAACTTCGCCGGGGCGTGGGTGACGCACCGCTTCGACAAGCAGCACTCGGCCGACGCCTACTACCTGATGCTCGACAACACCAACCGCACGGTGCAACAGGGGCTGACGCGGGCGCCGTTCACCCGGCACACGTTCGGCGGGCGGCTGGTGGGGCAGGGCGTGGGGGCCGCCGAGAACGTGCTGTACGACTTCGAAGGGGCGATGCAGCTCGGCACCGACGACCGGCGGAACGTGGTGGCGGGCATGGCCACCGCCGGCGTGGGCTACACATGAAAGGGGTGCCGTGGAACCCCACCGTGTGGGGGTACTACGACTACGCGAGTGGGGGCACCGGCAACACGGTGAACACGTTCCAGCAGCAGTTCCCGTTCGGCCACTACTACCTGGGGTGGATCGACCAGGTGGGCCGGCAGAACGTCCACGACGTGAACGTGCACCTGTACCTGTACCCGGCCAAGTGGCTGACCGTGTGGGTGCAGGCCCACAGCTTCTATCTGGCCAACCGCCGCGACGCGCTGTACAACGCGGCCGGCAATGCCATCCGGCGAGACGCGACCGGCCGGGCCGGGGCGGAGATCGGGCAGGAGGTGGACATGGTGCTGAACTTCCACGTGAGCAAGCACGTGGACGTGCTGACCGGGTACTCGCACCTGTGGGGCGGGGACTTCCTGAAGAACACGGCCGGGCCGAACGCAGCCCCGAACGCCGGCCAGTTCTTCCTCCAGACGAGCTACCGCTGGTGACAACTGGTAGGGCGGGTCGAGCGGGGATCGCTGGGAGCGCTCAGGGTGTCGGGGAGGCGTACACACGCGACCCGCCGGGATGGAACGGCGGGTCGTCGCGGTGGTTCGTCGGGGTGAGCGACCTGGGATACCGCGACCCGAATTGCGATCCCCGCTCGACCCGCCCTACAAGACCGCTCCGGGAGTGCGGGTCGAGCGGTGGGGGCGCTGGCCCAGAGGGGCGACCTCACCACGCCGCACGGTAGATCTCCAGAATCTCCGCGGCACTCTGCGGCACGCGGGGGTTCACCCGCATCAGCCGCTTGATGCCGAACGCCCGCTCGGCGAACCCAGGCAGCATGTCCTCCGTCACACCGATGTCGCGGAGCCGGGTGGGGATACCAATCTCGGCTCGCAACTGTTCGATGCTCTCGACGCTGATGAGGTGCTCCAACGCCCGGAACGCCCCGCGGTCGTGCCCGCGGTTCCACCGCATCACATACGGCAGGAGCAGCCCGTTGCCGGCCCCGTGCGACACGTGAACCGCCCCGCCCACAGGGTATTCCATCGCGTGAACCAGCGCGACACCGGCGTTGCTGAACGCCATCCCGCCGAGGGTGGCGGCCAGCGCCATGCCGTCGCGGGCTTCAAGATCAGTACCGCCGTTCACCGCACGCCGCAGGAACTTGCCCACCAGTTGGATGCACTCCACCGCCATCAGGTCGGCGAGCGGGTTCTTCCCTTGATACACCGTCGCCCCGCCGGAACGCTTCAGGAACTCGGCCTGATCGACGGCGGTGTACGCTTCGATGGCGTGGGTGAGCGCGTCGATCCCGCTGTCGGCCGTCACCTGTTTCGGGCAACCGACGGTGAGCAGCGGATCGACCACGGCATACGTCGGCCGTAGGTACTGGCTGAGGGTGCTCACCTTCATCTTGGCGGCGGTGTCGGTGAATACAGCAGCGGCGGACACTTCGCTGCCCGTGCCGGCGGTAGTGGGCACGCACACGAGCGGGAACACCGGGCCGGGAATGCGGCTGTCGCCCACCCAGTCGGTCGGGTCGCCGCCGTGGGCGAGCACCACGGCCACCAGCTTGGCCGCGTCCATGTTGCTGCCGCCGCCCAGCCCGACGAGCACGTCCGGGGCGAACTTGCGGGCGGCATCGGCGGCGGCGCGAATGACTTCCACCGGCGGTTCGGGCTTGCACCCGTCGAACACGTCCACCGTCATGCCGGCCGCCCGCAACGGGGCGACCGCCTGCTCGGTGACGCCCACTCTGGTGAGGATGGCATCGGTGACGACGAGCACCCGCTTCGCCTTCAACCGGCCGGCGATGTCGCCGAGTTGCGTGACCGCCCCGCGGCCGAACACGAGCGACCCGGCGGTGTGGAACGTCCAGACGGCGGACATGGGGGGAGCCTCGTGAGGTGGGGATAGGTTACGAGCCGCGGGGCGGGGGGGGGGGGGGGGGGGTGGCCCCCCCCC
>JANNVG010000521.1:0-2481 GCA_031414395.1 Fimbriiglobus sp. | reverse complement strand
AGGGGTTCCGTCGCCTCTTCGAGGCTCCGTCACCCCTGGTTAACAGCGGTCACCGCTCCGCGGCTGCACCTCACCCCCGCGAACGCATTCCTTTCCTGACCACCAAGGTCACTCGTCGCTCGTCGCCAGGAACTCCACCTGCGGCGGGTTCGTCTCGTCTTCCGTCACCAGCTTCTCCTGGAAGGTGAGCAGCCCGCCCAGGCTTTTGAAGTGGACCCGCTTCACCCGCCCGAGCATCTGGGTGAGCCGCGACGACAGCCCGCCCACCCACTCGCCGGAGATGCTGTCGCCGCCCGGCGGGCCGGGCAGCGGGCCGTCGCTCCGCTCGGCCAGCAGGTCGAACAGCCGCGTGCCGGCGGGCACGTTCGTCAGCGCCGGAGTCGTGTCCCGCTTGGCGTCGGCGTGCGTGTCGGACATCGCGTTGTACACGCTTCGGAGCGCCTCCCGCACGGCGGCGAACGTGCCCTCGTCCAGCTTCTCGCCGCTCGCCGTCTCGAACACCCACTTCAGCCGCCCCTCCTCGCCGATCAGCCGCCGCAGGTACTTCTGCACCGTGTGGTGGAACTGGTAGCGGGCGAGCAACTCGGCCTCGCGGCGTCCGCCGTGCCCGGCGTCCAGCGCCCGCGCGAGCGACCAGTGGGCCAGGAACGCCTCGCGGTCGAGCGTCTGGAGCGCCTTGGCGGCCGCGTCCAGTTCGTCGTCCACGCCCTTCGCCAACTGCTTCACGTCACCGGCCGTGTACTGCTGGTCCCGCAGGGTGAAGGTCTTCCCCTTCAGCACCAGCTCGCCCGACTTCAGACCGTTTAACAGGTGGCTCTCGCCCTGCATCCGGTTGTAGTCCTTCATCCGCTGTTCAAGGTCGGCGGGCGGCCAGTCGGCCAGCCACGCCCGCACGCGGTCGGCGTCCCACGCCCACCCGCCCACCGGCTCGGTGTCGACGGCGTCGATGAATCGGTCGTCGTACAGCCCGTGGTAGCGGGGGTCGTAGGTGGTCTCGGCGTGTTCGGCGGCGATGAACGCCTGCACCTCGCTGGCGGTGGTTGGTAAGTAAGCCCCAGGCCGGCCCAACCCATCGCGGTAAAAGAGTGCCGTCACTGCTCGCTTCAACGTGTCCACCCGGCCGAACAGCAGCCACGGCGAGCGGTCGTCCGTCGGGCTGCGGAAGTACTGTTTCTTCGCATTCGCTTCCCGCTGGTGGTTCAGCGGGTGGCTGCGAAACTTCTCCGGCACGCCGTCGTCTTCGGGCGGGAACACCCGCACCGACTGCGTCGGGTCGTCGGGCAACGCCGGCGGCACGCCCAGCAGTGGGTTCTTCCGCTCGCGGCGGAGGCGGTCGGCGGAGGCCGTCTGGTGAACGAACAGGTCGTCGGTCTGCAAGCCGTGGTCGGCGGCGGCGGAGAGCGACTTGGCCGCGTCGCCCAGGCACTCGCTGGCGAAGTCGAGGCGGGCCAGGCAGTGCAACAGCGAATCGGACCCGGTCAGTCGCACGGCCACGGCGTCGGCGTTGTACTCCATCTGCCGGCTGAGGGAGAGGTGCGTCAGGTTCAGCGCGGTGTACGCCTTGCTCAGGATGCCACGGATGACCCAGAGCATGCCCTTCAGAATCCAGGCCGGGAACGAGACGCGGAGGTCGATGGACGCCCACGTGTCCACGAAGCGGTCCAGCCCGTCGCGGCTGTGAATCACGTCGTGCATCACCCGGTTGGCCACGTACAGGTAGGTGCCCAGCCCGACGCTCCGCTGGGCGAAGTGGCCGAACTCGTGGGCCAGCACCGCCTTGAACTCGGCCAGCGACACCACGTTCACCAGCCCCAACCCGAGGAGCAGGTCTTTGCTCGGCGGGATGACGAGGTTCACGATCGACGTGCTGTAGATGAGGGCGGCGTTCACATCCGGGCTGACGTACACGCGGCGGGGCGGGGGCGCGCCGGCGTCGGCGTACACGCGGCGGATGAAGGCGAACAGCTCCGGGTGATCGGCCGGCGTCAGTTGCACGTGGGCCGTCCGCTCGGCCTTGCGGCCCTTGAACAGGCCCTTCACCAGGAACAGCGTGAGCAGCGACAGGGCGACCGCCCCGCCGTACTGAAGCGCGACCAGGAACCACCCGCCGCGACCGCCGAAGAACATCGGCGGGGTGGTGAACAGCCAGTACGCCCCGTACCCGATGGCCGAGATGAGGGCGAGGTAGAAGACGGCGAACAGCACCAGCCCGGCGATCATGAGCGCCGCCTGCGAGCGGTAGGCGGCGGTCGGGCGGGTAAGGTCGGCCGGCACGCCGACCGGCGCGGGCGGGTAATAGGCGGGGGCGGGCGATGGGGTCATCGTCGGGGCGGCCTCCGTCCGGTGGCGGACGGGGGAATGATATGCGTGCGGGCGTGGCGAGCCGAGTGGCGTCAATCGCCCACCGCTTCACCGAGATGTCTGGTCGGGCGGGTCGAGTGAGGATCGCGGGTGGGTAGGGTGGGTCTGACGGACGGCTTC
>JANNVG010000520.1:0-7575 GCA_031414395.1 Fimbriiglobus sp. | reverse complement strand
GCCCGTCGCCTCGGCGGCCAGTTCGCTCGGCCGGATGACCGTCACCGGCTCCATCAGCAGGTCGGTCGGGATCTCCTGGTACGCCACCACGCTCAGGTCGGTGAGCGCTCGTGCCATGGCGTGCCGCACGCCCCGGCGGATGGCGGTGTCGCACAGCAAGGGCACCTCGTACCCGCGGGCGTTCGCCTTCTTCAACTCCGTCATCAGCCGCTGCATCAGTTGCTGCGAGCGGGTGAAGTCGAGGGCGATGTGCCCGCTCTTCTGCAACCCGCCGCGGAACTCCACCTCCAACTGCGGGTCGAGCACGATGGCCCGCATCCGCCCGGTGGCGTCGCGGAAGCGGTCGCAGATGTCGCGGCCCAGGTCGGCCCGCACCCGCTCGGCCAGCTCCGCCGGGTCTTTCACCTGCATGGCGTGCGACGCCAGGCTCTCCAGGATCCGCGGCAGGTTGGACACCGGCACCCGCTCTTCCAGCAGGGTGGTCAGCACGCGGTGCAGGGTGCCGACGCTCACCACCGTCGGGATGATCTCGTCCACCAGCGCCGGCGACACCTCCCGCACGCGGTCGATCAGCGCTTTCAAATCCTCGCGGCTGAGCAGCTCGTGGGCGTGCTTCCGCACCACTTCGCCCAGGTGCGTAATCAGCACGCTCGGGGCGTCCACCACGGTGAACCCGGCCGCCTCCGCGCGATTCCGATCGGGTTCGGCGATCCACTTGGCGGGCAACCCGAAGGCCGGCTCGCGGGCGTCTTCGCCGTCCACCGGCATCGACCCCGCGGCGCCGGGGTCGATGGCCAGCCACAGGTCCGGCCGCAGATCGCCGCGGGCCACCTCCCGCCCGCCGATCTGAATGCGGTACGCCTGCGGGTCGAGGCCCATGTTGTCCTTCACCCGGATGGCCGGCACCCACAGGCCGTTCTGCTTGGCCAGGTCTCGCCGCAGGCCGCCGATGCGGTCCACCAGCCCCGGCCCGCGGCGGGCGTTCACCAGCGGCACCAGCGCGGCCCCCACTTCCAGCGAGATGCGGTCGGTGGACAGGAAGTCGTCGGCGTACTGTTGGGCGGGCGTCCGCGGCGGGGCGGCGGGGCCGGCGGGTGCCGCCTGTCCGCCGGCGGTCGTGGCGGCTCCGGCGGTGGCCGCGGTGGCCGCGTCCTTCTTCACCGCCCGGCTCATCATCTGCGAGAGGGCGAACAGTCCGCCCGCCAGTGCCATGAACGGGATCATCGGCATCCCCGGCACGAACGCCAGGCCGAGCAGGATGACCGACCCGAGCCGCAGCGGGGCCACGCTCGCCTTCAGTTGCCCGCCGAGTTCTTGCCCCAGGCTGTCGCCGGTCGCGGCTTTCGTCACCAACATGCCCGACGCCACCGAGGTGATGAGCGCGGGGATTTGCGTGATCAGTCCGTCGCCGATGGTGAGGATGCTGTAGGTGCTCACCGCCTGCCCGATGGCCTGCCCCTTCACCAGCCCGATGACGATGCCGCCGACCAGGTTGACGGCGGTGATGATGACGGCGGCGATCGCATCGCCCCGCACGAACCGGCTGGCCCCGTCCATCGTGCCGTAGAACTCGCTCTCCCGCATCAGCTCGGTGCGGCGGCGGCGGGCTTCGGGTTCGTCGATCAGCCCGGCGTTCATCTCGGCGTCGATGGCCATCTGCTTGCCGGGCATGGCGTCGAGGGTGAACCGCGCGGCCACCTCGCTCACCCGCCCGGCCCCCTTCGTGATCACCACGAACTGGATGATGATGAGGATGGCGAAGATGACCAGCCCGACGATCAGGTTGCCGCCGACCACGAACTCGCCGAACGCCTCCACGATCTCGCCCGCGTTGCCGTTCAGCAGAATCAGCCGCGTGGTGGCGACGTTCAACCCCAGGCGGTAGAGGGTGAGTAGCAAAAGTAGCGACGGGAACGTCGAGAACTCTAACGGCTTGCGGACGGTGAGCGTGATGAGCAGCAGCAGCACCGTCAGGCTCAGGTTGATCGCCAGCAGGATGTCAAGGATCAGGGTGGGGAGCGGCACCAGGAACACCACCAGCACCCCGAACAGGGCGATGGCGAGGATCAGCTCGCTCCGCTGCAATCGGAGGCGGGGTCCGCCCGCGGTGGTGTCTGCCGCCATGACAGTGCGTCCGATTCCCCGGCAGTGACGCCGGCGACAAGAGGCTAGATCACGATTTCCGTTCGTGCGGGAGGAAACGTCCGGTCGTGCATCCGCACGCCCGACCGTTCGCGCCCGCCCCACACATTTCCACCCCCGCCGACAACCCGTCCGGCGCGACTACGCCCGGTGTGTTATGTGGCGCTCGTATTCGGCTGCGGCCCGATTTCGCGCAGGCGATAAATGAACGCCAAAACCTCAGCCACCGCCCGGAACAGCACCGCCGGAATCGGCTGCCCCTCTTTGACGCCGGCGTAAAGGCCGCGTGCCAGCACAGGCCGCTCGACGAGCGGGATGTTGTTCTTGCGGGCGAGGTCTCGAATCTTCGCGGCGAACACACCGGCCCCCTTCGCCACCACCATCGGGGCGGGGTCGCCGGGGGCGTACCGCAAGGCGACGGCGTAGTGCGTCGGGTTGGTAATCACGACCGTGGCCTTGGGCACCTCACGGAGCATCTTCCGCTTCATCCGCTCGCGGGCGATCTGCCGCATCCGCGCCTTCAACTGCGGGTCGCCCTCCTCCTGCTTCAGCTCGTCCTTCACTTCCTGCTTGGTCATCTTCAGGCTGGTCTCGAACCGCCGCCGCTGGTACAGGTAGTCGACCGCCGCGATCAGCGCCATCGCCCCCACCAGGTACAACCCGAGCCGTAGCACGATCTCCCACGCCGCCCCGACCGCCCCGCCGAGCGAGTGCCGGTCGAGCGTGAGGATGACCCCCTTGCGGCCTTCCAGCACCCAGTACGCGATGCCGCCGATGGCCGCCACCTTCAGCAGCCCCAGCCCGCCCTTCACGAGTGCCGCGACCGAGAACAGCCGCTTGGCGCCCGACGCCGGGTTCAACTTGTCGGGCTTCAGTTCAAGCTTCTCCGGCGAGAACTGCAACCCCACCTGGGCCACGCTGGCAATCACCCCCGCGGCCAGCAGCGCGGCGAACAGCGGGGCCATCGCCCACAGCGCCCGCAGTGTCACCCGCGTGACGATCTCTTGTGCGCCTTGCGGGGTCAGGTCGTCGTGGCCGAACTCTTTCAGGTCGGTGCGGACGATGTCGAGCATCGTGCGGCCGATGTCGTTGCCGAAGTAGATCAAACCCACCATCGCCGCGAGCAGGACGGCCGCACCGACCAGTTCCGCGCTGAACGGGATCTGGCCCTGCTTCCGCGCCTCCTCGCGGCGGCGCGGGGACGGGTCTTCGGTCTTCGATTCCGGGTCAACGTCTTCGGCCATGCGTCATTCCCGACACAGACTAACCACAGAGGCACAGAGACACAGAGGAGACATCAGACAGTTCTGTGCCCTCACACTCCTCATCAGTCTTCTCTGTGTCTCTGTGCCTCTGTGGTTAGCTGCCTTCAGTTCGGCGTGTAAAAGCCCGGCAGGGTCTGCTTCGTGTGCTCGACCACGATGCCCAGTGCCCGCACCAACTCCGGCAGCAGGAACAGCCCGCCGAGCAACGCCACGAACACCTGGAGCGTGAACCCGACCGAGTACACGTTCAGTTGCGGGGCGGCGCGGGTCATGATGGCCAGAGTCACCGACAACAGGAACAGGCAGAGGGCGAGCGGGGCGGCGAGCAACAAACCCAACTCGTAGGAACTGCTCAGTCCGTTCAGCATCGGGTTGGCGTCGGGCAGCACCGTCCCGCCGAGCGGGAGCGTGTGGAACGAGGCGTGCAACGCGGTCAGCACAATGTGGTGCCCGTCCATGGCGAGGAACAGCATCCCGCTCGCCGTCTCGAAGGCGTTCGTCAGCGGGCCGCCGCCGTCGGGTCCGGACGGGCTTTGTGCTTGTGCGGCGTTCAGCCCGATTTGCAGTGTGACGAACTCGCCGGCCAGCCGTGCGGGCAGCAAGAAGAGCGCGAACGCGAACCCCATGCTCGCGCCGAGCAGCGCCTCGCGCACCAGGGCGAGGGCGTACCGCACCGGGTGGGCGTCGGCGGCGCGGGCGGCGAACTCCGGATCCCAGCCGGGGGCCGCGGTCGAGAGGTAGAAGAGGGTGAGCACGATGGCGAACGCGGCCCGCACGGTGCGCGGGGTGCGGGCGGCGAACGGCGGCATGACGGCCACGAACGCGCCGATGCGGGCGAGCAGCAGGCCGGCGTAGATGGCGGTGGCGGTCATCGGTGGCCCCCGTCGGCCGCGGCCACCATCATGCGCTGGAAGAAATCGACGGCCAGTTGGAGCGTGAACCCGAGGGTGAACACGATGGCCAGCCCGGCGGCGATGATCCGCGGCACGTAGCTGAGCGTCTGGTCCTGGATGCTCGTGACCGTCTGGAAGATGCTCACCACCAGCCCGATGATGAGGCTGACGGCCAGCACCGGCAGCGACACCAGCAGCGCCGTGAGGAACAGTTGTTGCATCAGGCTGATGACGGTTTCGGTAGTCATGGCGACCCCCGGCGTGTTTTGGTGAACCGGCGGCGTCAGCCGCCTGGGTGACTCACCCGCGGGCTGACGCCCGCGGTTCACCCGGAACCGGCGGACTCACGTCGCGCCGCTCGCCTAGCTGTAGCTGGCCGCCAGCGTGTACGCGATCAGGTGCCACCCGTCGGCCAGCACGAACAGCAGGATCTTGAACGGGGCGGAGATGGTGACCGGCGGCATCATCACCATGCCCATGCTGGTGAGCGCGCTGCTCACCACCAGGTCCACCATCAGGAACGGCAGGTAGATGCAGAAGCCCATGATGAACGCCGTCTTCAGCTCGCTGATGACGAACGCCGGCACCACGGTGAGGAACGGCGCGTCCTCGGCCTTCGTGACGGTCTTGTTGTCCGACAGGTGCAGGAAGAGCGCCAGGTCGGGCGCGCGGGTGTGCCGGATCATGAACTTCTTCTGGATGTCGGCCGCCTTCTGAATCGCCGTCGGGCCGTCCAGTTGCTGGCTCAGGTACGGCTGCAAGGCCTCCTGGTCGATCTGGTTGAACGTCGGCTGCATGATGAACGCCGACAGGAACAGCGCCAGCCCGGTGATGACCTGGTTCGGCGGCACGTTCTGCGTGCCCAGCCCCTGCCGCACGAACGACAGCACGATGACCACCCGCGTGAAGCAGGTGAGCGTCATGAGCGCGGCGGGGATGAGCGCCGACAGCCCGAGCGCCAGCGCCAGTTGCACCGGCGGCGAGGCGTCCTTCAGGTTGAGTGCGGTGAACAGGTTGTCCATGTCGCTCCTCGTTCCCCCGCTCCGCGTGGGAACGTCCGTGCGGACGCTCCGCGTCCGGGGCACTGCCGACGCGGGGCGTCGGGATCTGCGTTCCCACGCGGAGCGTGGGAACGAGATTCGGGGGTAGCGTTGCCACGCGGAGCGTGGGAACGCGATTCGGGGGTAGCGTTGCCACGCGGAGCGTGGGAACGCGATTAGGGGGTAGCGTTGCCACGCGGAGCGTGGGAACGAGGGGCGAACAGTGCCGCCAAGTCCGCCGGCAGCGGCACGCTGGTGGCGTTCACCACCACCGGGCCGAACACGCGGGGCGTCGGGTCGGGCACTTCCGCGGGCAGCTCGGCCACCGCCTTCACCCCGCCCGCGTCCACGCCCACCAGCAGCCGGCGGTCGGCCACCCGGATCAGGTGAACGACGCACCGCCCGTCGATCGGCAGGCTGGCCAGCACTTGCAGGCTGGTCTGCGGGGCCGGCTGGCTCTTGCGGTTCACATACCGTGCGACGGCGATGCACACCACCGCAACCAGCCCGACGCCGACGGCCATCTTGGCGACGGTCCAGCCGAGGCTGCCGCCGTCGGGCGGCGCGGGCGGGTCGAGCGGCGACGTGTTCTCGGTCGGGGCTTGCGTGGAGCCGAAGTTGAACAGCTTGGGGGCGAACAGGCCGAGGCAGACGACGACGAACCCGAGTGCGGCGAGCAGCTTGAAGCGGAACGACGGCTGGCCCGTCGGCTTGTCGGGGGTCATGGTGCGATCCTTCGCGGGGGAAATTGAGAGGGTGGATTGCACCACCTGCCCGCTGACTGCTCGTGCGGGACGGTCGGGGTCGCAAGCTCCCGGCGGTGACACGCCGCCGTGTCATCGCCGGGAGCTTGCGACCGGGGACATCTCTCACGGGCTGGGCAGTTTCAGGTTGAGTTCGGCCATGCGGGCGAACAACAGCGGCGTGGTGGTCGGGTCGGTGAACGCGGTGAGCACCTTCGGCGCCTTCGTCCCCTTCATGGCCACGATCACCCGCACCGCCATGTCCGTCTTGCCGCCGTCCGCCCACTCTTGCAGGATGGCGGCGGCGGCTTCGGGCGGCATCTGGTCCATCAGCCCGGCGATGCGAGTCAGGTTCGCCTTGGCCGTGTCCTCGGCCTGCCCCTGCCCCTTCTTGATGTCGTCGGCGGCTCTGGCGGTCCGGTCCTCCGCCTGCTTCACCTCGACCAACTTCGCGTCGATCTGGTCCTGCTGGGCCAGCAGCACCTTCATTTCCGCCGTCACCCGCTTCAGCAGCTTGTCGTAGTCCTGCATCTGCCCGCTCACGTCGGCGGCGGCCACCTCCATTTGCAGGCGGCGGTACTCCACCCGGTCGGCGTCTCTGCTGACGGCTTTCGCGTCGGTCGGTTTCGCGTCCGCCTTGTGCGGGTCGTCGTGGCCCTTCTCGGTGGACTTGCCGTCGCCGTGGCCGTCGGCCGGCTTCTTCTTCTTGTCGTCGCCGTGGGCGGTGTCGGCCGGCTTGGCGGCGTTCACCTGCAACCACACGCTCAGCCCGGCGGCCACGCCGAACAGGACGATGGAGACGAGCGCGACGACGAGGATGTTCTTCATGGTGCGGTCCGGCGGCTCAGGCCGCCTCAAGCCGGGTGGCGGCCTGCGCCGCACGCCAGCGGGTCATGGCCAGTTCGTCCAGTCGCTCCGTGTCGGCCGCGGCCACCTCCTGCCGCCACTTCTCCCACTGCTGCCCGCGGAGCGTGCTCAGGGCTTCCACTTCGGTGGCCACCTGCACCCGCTCGCGGCGGGCGGACTCGAGCGCCAGCTCGGTGGCCAACACGTCTTGCTTCGCCGCGTCGATCTGCCGGCCGAGCTGTTCGGCCCGGCTGAACGCCGTCGCCCACTCGCCGGCGGCCATCGCGTGCCCCACCCGCCCGGCCATGTGGTCGGACGCCCTCGCCAAGTGGTCGGACAGGGCCGTCACCTTCGCCACCGCCTCGGCCACCCGCATTTGGGCCTTCTGGTGTTCCAACTCGGCCAGGTTCTCGAGCTGCCGTTTGACACGCAGCAGCCCGTCCAGGTGGAATTCAAACTTCTTCACGCCGTCGTACCTCGGGATGACGGCGGGTTTATGGCAAGGCGGGGGAGGGGCGTCAACCGCAATCCGACGAGCCGCGACCCCCAGGGAGCGGGAGTTTAATAACCCGCACCCAGGCGGGAGCGGCTCGTGGGTAACACCCACCCGCTGGTCAGCTCGATAAACCCCCGGCCCGGGGAGGCG
>JANNVG010000519.1:0-5990 GCA_031414395.1 Fimbriiglobus sp. | reverse complement strand
AGAGTAAGGGAGAAGAGGATTCACCGCCGAGGGCACATGAGGGCACATGAGGAAGGCAGGGGGGAGGAAACAAGTTCTCACGCAGAGTCGCAGAGACGCAGAGAAAGCAAGAGAAAGGGTGCAGTCGGCGTCAAAACACTTGCTTTTGTCTTCTCTGCGACTCTGCGTGAGAACTTGTTTCCTCCCCCCTGCCTTCCTCATGTGCCCTCATGTGCCCTCGGCGGTGAATCCTCTTCTCCCTTACTCTACCTCACGCCGGTTGGCCTCCCCGCCGCGGCCTTCCCACTTTATCATGGCGGTTCGACCACGCGGTTCACCCTCCGAGGCATCAATGGGCCAGCGCTTCATCTTCGACATCCAGAACCTGACCAAGCTGTACGGCAAGAAGGAAATTTTCAAGGACGTGCGGCTGAGCTTCTACCCCGGTGCCAAGATCGGCGTGCTCGGCAGCAACGGGGCCGGCAAATCCACCCTGCTGAAGATCATGGCCGGGGTGGACAAGGAGTTCATGGGCACGGCGTCGCCGGAGGCGGGGGCGAGCATCGGGTACGTGCCGCAGGAGCCGCACCTGCCGGCGGGCACGACCGTGTTGCAAAACGTTGAGGAGGCCGTCGCCCCCGTCCGCAAGCTGATCGACGACTACAACGCGGTGAGCGAGAAGTTCGCCGACGAGAACGCCGACTTCGACAAGCTGTCGAACCAGATGGAGGCGCTGCAAACGAAGATCGACGCGGCCGACGCGTACAACATCGACCGCCAACTCGAGATGGCGATGGACGCCATGCGGCTGCCGCCGCCGGACGCGCCGGTGGACCGCCTGAGCGGGGGCGAGAAGCGGCGGGTGTATTTGTGCAAGACGCTCCTGCAGAACCACGACCTGCTGCTGCTCGACGAGCCCACCAACCACCTGGACGCGGAGAGCGTGTACTGGCTGGAGCAGCACCTGAAGCAGTACAAGGGGGCGATCATGGCCGTCACCCACGACCGCTACTTCCTGGACAACGTGGCCCAGTGGATCCTGGAGTTGGACCACGGCCGGGGCATCCCGTTCGAGGGCAACTACACGTCGTGGATGGAGCAGAAGCAGAAGCGGATGCAACTGGAGGAGCGGCAGGCGAGCGCCCGGCAGAAGCACCTGGCCCGCGAACTGGAGTGGGCGAAGAGTTCGCCGAAGGCCCGCATGGCCAAGAGCAAGGCGCGGCTGGCGTCCATCGACAAGATGCAGGCGCAAGAGATGGAGGACCGGGACGACGAACTGAGCATCCAGATCCCCGTCACCCAGCCGCTCGGCGACCTGGTCATCCGGGCCGAGGGGTTGAAGAAGGCGTTCGGCGACAACGTGCTGTTCGACGACCTGACGTTCAACCTGCCGAAAGGGGGCATCGTCGGCATCATCGGGCCGAACGGGGCGGGGAAGACGACCCTGTTCCGCATGATCATCGGCCAGGAGACGCCGGACGGCGGCACCCTCACGGTCGGGCCGACCGTGCAGGTCGCGTATGTGGACCAGAGCCGCGAGTCGCTCACCCCGACCAACAACGTGTTCGAGGAGATCACCGGCGGGACGGACTACATCCAGATCGGCAAGCAGCGGGTGGCCAGCCGGGCGTACGTGGCGCGGTTCAACTTCAAGGGGCCGGACCAGCAGAAGATCGTCGGCAGTTGCTCCGGCGGGGAGCGGAACCGCATCCAGTTGGCGAAGCTGCTGCGGGGCGGCGGCAACCTGCTGCTGCTCGACGAGCCGACGAACGACCTGGACGTGGACACCCTGCGGTCGCTCGAGAACGCGCTGGAGAATTACGCCGGGTGTGCGGTGGTGATTTCCCACGACCGCTGGTTCCTGGACCGCCTGGCCACGCACATTCTGGCCTTCGAGGGGGACGGCAAAGTGGTCTGGTGCGAGGGCAACTTCCAGGTGTACGAGGAGCAGCGGAAGGCCCGGTTGGGAGATGCGGCCGAGCGGCCGACGAAGATGAAGTACAGGAAGCTGACCAGCTAACCGGGGGACGTCATGAGTCTGCGTAGCGTTGACACGTTTCGGACGAACGTCCAGCGGGCGTCTCGGCTGCTGTATGGCGGCTTCGTCGCTGATCGACTCCGGTTGACTGTGGACGAGATCGACCGGCAGTTGTCGACGAACGACCAATGGCTGACGTGCCAGACCGCGGACGACTTCGACGAGGAGTCGTTCCGGTTCATGCCCCCGGATGAACTGCGAGATTTGGCGCGCGCGGTGGCGGAGGTCCGGGACGCCGCCACCGCCATCCCCGAGGGTGTTGCCGCCCACTCGGACCAACTCCACCGTGCCCGGCCGCATTTCAAGAAGGTCATCGAGTTGATGGGGTTCGACAGGTACGACGATTCGGAGGCGTTCGTCTGCGGGAAGACGATCGAGCGGAGGCTCGCACCCGTTCGGCCTCCGCACCTGTCCGAACTCCGTTTCCGTACCGGGTTCGACAGTACCGAAGACCCCGCCCTGTGGGTGTGGGCGTTCGTCGCCGAGACCGACGAGTACGACGACGACAGGTTCTTGGCACGTGCGAATGTGATTGAACAGGTGCTCAAGCCGATCTCACGGGAAGTGGCCCCGGAAGGGCGGGCGTACTTCCACTTCCGCACCACCTCCGATCTGCCCGAGGCGCAGGGGGTTCCCGCGTGAGCCTCCCGACTGAACTGCTCGAACGGCCGAAATGCTGGTCAAGCGGGAGCCGAAGAACCCCAAGCAGGCGAGCCTGCGGCGGGCGGCGTCCGCGGCCTACTACGCCCTGTTCCACCTGCTCGCGGAGGCTTCGGCGAGACAGTTCGCCGGCCTGTGCGGGCGGACCAAACCGGAAACCGTTTCGCTCCTCGCCCGCTCGTTCAGCCACATCGACATGAAAAAAGTGTCGGAGCGGTTCGAGAAGTCGGAACTGCCGGCCGCGCTCCAGGTGCCCAACGAGAAATACACCGTCCCGGCCGATCTGAAACTGGTCTCCGAGGTGTTCGGGTTGCTCTACCAGGCTCGGATGGACGCCGACTACGACACGGGCAAACCGGTCACCCGACCGGAAGTGCTGAAGCGAATCGCGGACGCGCGGAAGGCGTTCGCCACCTGGGAGCGGGTGAGGGACACCGCCGACGCCCGGACGTACCTCGCTTGTTTCTCCCTGTGGGAAACCTGGAACAAGAAGCGGTGAGCGGTGGTCAACACGTTCGGCACCGGAGGGTTCGTCATGGGTGAGAGTACACACCTGCTCCGCGGGGTGGTGAAAGGCGGAGTGATCGTCCCGGACACCGGCACCACGCTTGCCGACGGCACGGCTGTGGAGTTTCGCCTCGTGCCTGTTCCGTTCCCGCCCGAGTTGCAGGCCGAAATCGACGCCTGGGACGAGTTGAGCACAGAGGCGTGGGCGGGGATCGACTGGGGTGATCAGAACGAACCCGTCGCGGTTCGGGGAGGTGGGTATGGCGATTGACAAGTTCTGGAGTAATGTGCGTGGATTGGCGGCCGGGGTGTTCCGGTTCGATGTCTTCATCGCGGACGAACCCCTACCCACGTCCGAGGAGATCGAATCGCGCCTTCGCGCACAGACCGGCTGGTTTCGCAAACTTGCCGTGGTCGGATTCAGCAAAGAGGAGTTCGGCGAGTTCTTGCAACCGGAAGAACTCGCCGAACTCGTGAGCGGGGTCGAGGGGATGAGAACCGCCTTGGACGCCAAGAACCTCGCAGCCGGGGTGACAGCGTTCGCTCGAATTCTGGGGGTGCTAAACTTCTACCTCTACGCCGATATCGATGGGCTTCGCGTCGGGAAACAAATCGAACGCGACCTCCGTGAGCGGGGTTGGCCGGAGTACCTGCGTGAACTGAGGTTCTGGCGTGCGACCCAGGACGACGAGTTCCCGGTGCTGTCGATCTACGCGCACATGAGGGAGGCGCAGCTGAAGACCATCGCCAGGTACTTAGAAGCGTGTCGCGAACTGAGGCCAATCCTGTCGCAGGTGTCCAGACAGGTCGCACCCGGTTGGTTCCCTCACATCACCTTCCGCACCGACGACACACTGGCCGAGTACGCCGACCGCCCGGACGAAGACGACCTCACCACGGTCGGCGCGCCAGCCGCAAAAATGCCGGGGGCGGCATGAGCGAACCCCGCACCCTGCTCGGCCTCGCCCGCAAGTTACTGAACGTGCGGGCGAAGAAGTTCGGTGACGCCGCCGCCCGACGGGCGGTCTCGACCGCCTACTACGCCCTGTTTCATCTGCTCAACGAGGCGGCGACACGTTTGTTCGTTTCCGCCGGGTCTCAACACGTCGGGGTTCTCCGCCGCACCTTCAATCATGACCCGATGAGAGTCGCTTCCGGGATGGTGTCCGACGGCAATCTGCCCAAGTTGTTCGGGAAGCCCGGCTCGTTCAACCTGGCGAGCGAGTTGAAGGCGGTCGCCGAAGCGTTCGTTGACCTTCAGGGCGAGCGTGAGACGGCCGACTACGACCACTCACGACCGATTCGGGCGGAGAAGGCCGAAGAGTTAGTCGCACTCGCGGAGCAAGCGTTCGCGGCTTGGGACAAGGTTAAGAACAGCGACGAAGCCCGCCTCTACCTCGCCAGTTTCCTCCTCCACAAGACCTGGGATCAGCAACCCCGCGGGGCGAAGAGTCGCCCTGACACCCCGGAAGGAAGCCCGCCGTGATCGAACTCCTCGACGTGACCAAGACCTACGACCAGGGGCGGCGGGTGGTGAGCGCCGTCCGCGGGGTGAGCCTCGCCGTCGGCGGCGGCGAGTTCGTCACCATCATGGGGCCGTCCGGGTCCGGCAAGTCCACCCTCATGCACCTGATGGGCGCGCTCGACACGCCCACCACCGGGCGGGCCGTGTTCCAGGGCCGCGACCTGCAATCCATGACCGACCGCGAGCGGTCCCTCCTGCGGCGTACTAAGATTGGGTTCGTCTTCCAGTCGTTCAACCTGCTGCCCACCCTCACCGCGGGCGAGAACGTCGCCCTGCCCCTGCTGCTCGACGGGATGAACCGACGCACGGCCGTCACCCGCGCGAGTGAGTGCCTGGAGCGGGTCGGGCTGGCCCACCGCACCGACCACTACCCGGAAGAGATGAGCGGCGGGGAGATGCAGCGGGTGGCCGTCGCCCGCGCCATCGTCGGCGAGCCGGAGGCGGTGCTGTGCGACGAGCCGACAGGCAACCTGGACACGACCACCAGTCGTGAGGTATTAGCCCTGCTCGCCGACCTCCGCACCCCCGCCCGGTGCGTGGTGATGGTGACGCACGACTCGTCGGCCGCGGCCTTCGGCACCCGCTTGGTGTCCATCCGCGACGGCAAGATCGAGTCCGACCGGCCGGTGGTGGCGGGCGCCCTCGCGGGGGTGAGGTGACACATGGCCCGCGAAGCCACCTGCCCGGCGTGCCAGGGGCGTGTGCCCGTGCCCAAGAGCACGCGGCACAACGCCAAAGTCCGCTGCCCCCTGTGCGACGAGTCGTTCGTGCCCCCGTGGCTGCGGGTGACGGTGGTCGAGGACGAAGACGAAGAAGAGGAGCCATACGACCCGAAGACGGCCGACGCCTACAAGGTGAAGAAGCCGGTGGGCAAGAAGGTGCGGGCGAAGGTGAGCACGGAAGGATCGACCGCGGACAACGACCGGCGGTGGAAGCCGCAGCGGGGCGGCGGGCTGGGGGGCAAGCTGCTGCTCGGCATGGGCATCGGCCTGGGGCTGGTCATCCCGCTGGCGTACCTGATCGGCAAGTGGGCGGTGACGAAGAACGTGGGCGTCCTTGAGGCGATGCTGGCCATCATCGGCCTGATCTTCGGGCTGTGGCTGGTGGGGGCGGGGTTGGGCCTGTTCGCCAACCGCTTCCGCGCCATGATGGACCGCCTCTTCGGGCCGGACTGAAGGTTCGTTAGCCCGACGCGCGAGCGAGGGGCCAGCCAGCCGTGGAGAAACGGAGGGGGCTTGACGCATCGTCCCACTTGTTGGCCCGACGCGCGAGCGAGGGGCC
>JANNVG010000518.1:0-2314 GCA_031414395.1 Fimbriiglobus sp. | reverse complement strand
TGCTTTCCGACACCGGCGGACTCACGTCGCGCCGTTCGCCAAGAAACCGGCGGACTCACGTCGCGCCGTTCGCCGGGATTACGCCTGAAGCAACTGGTCGCACAGGACGAAGCTGGCCGGGTTGCGGGGGCCGGCGTCGATGTGCTGGATGCCGCGGAGGAACGTCTGGTCGTTCGCCAGGGCCGTGTCGCCGTGCCCGCTGGCCAGGAACTCCATCACCCCCATCCGCGCGACGATCCAGTCCGGGAAGTAGCCGAGCAGCAGGTACGTCAGCGTGGTGCCGCTCCCTTTGGTGCGGGTGCCGCTCACCTGACTGCTGCGAATCACCGGCGTGCCGTACAGCTCCCGCGGGCGGTCGGTGCCCAGGCTGCGGTTGTCGCGGAACAGGAACCCGCCCTTGGCGTCGGCCGCGGTCACGCCGTCCGCCCGCCGGTTCATGAGGGCCGCGAACAAGCTCTTCCGCATTACCCACGCCGTCGGCGCGTCCACCGCGTCGGGCAGCTTCGCCTCCATCTTCGCCACGTCTTCGGGCTGGAACGTGTCGCCGTTCGCGCCGGTCGTGCCGGCCGTGTGCGTGCCGATGCCGCTGTACGTGATCGCGCCTTTGATCTGCGTGCCGCCGCTCCCTTCGAGCATGGCCAGATCCGCCTTCATCGCCGCGGCGCGGGCCATGTCGAACCGCACCAGCCCCTCGGCACTCGGCGACGCGAACCGGAGCAGCTCGTTGTTCATCTTCACCAGCACGCCGAGCTTCTTCGCCTGCAAGTCCAGGTTGCCGGTGGTCGGCTGGCTGTCGGTGATGGCGGACCCCTCGCCCACCCAGTAGGCCGTGCTCCCGCCGGTGAACTTGGGGAACTGAATGCGGCCGTTCGGCGGCAGGGCGATCTCCTGGGCACCCGCCGCGGCGAAGCACTCCAGGTTGCGTTGCAGGTCGATCAGCTCGCCGAGCATGGGCAGCGGGACGAGCGTGCCGCCGGCCGTGTCGGTCGCCGTGCCCAGCGCCTTCGTCATCACCCGCCCGGTGCGGCGGAGCAGCCAGCCGGCCTCGTCCGGGTCGTACTTGCTCGCCTGGGCGGTCATCTTCTGCCGCAGTTCGGTTTGCAACCGCGCGCCCTGCGGCTCGAACACCGGCAGGTGTGCGGAGGCGAACGGCACGAGGAACGACTGCGCCCCGTGGTGCGGACTGAACCCGTACGCGGCGTACAGGTCGCGCAACTGGTGGTGCGTCTGGATCTCCTCCTTCGCCTGCTCCGGGCCGACGTACCCGAGCGCGAACGCGGCGGCCTTCAGCACCGAGTACCCGATCGAGTCCTGGCCGACCGGCCCGGACGTCACCCACGGCACGCGACGGGCGACGGGGGCGGTGGTGCGGACGGCCTTCTCGACGGCCGTGCTCGCCGCGTCGTCGATGAACTGCACCAGCTCTTCGCGGGTCTGGAACTTGTCCGCGATGGCAACGCTCGACATGGGAAACCTCCGGGTTGGGAACGAACAGAGAAAAGCAGCCACGGATGAACACGGATGAAAGGCAGGATCAGAAGCCAGAAATCAGAAGGGTGAATGAGGAAGGCTGGAAGGCGGGAGGCGATCAGATGAAGTCCTCTTTTCCTGCTCTCCTGGCTTCCTCATTCGCCCCGTTCGGTGTGATTGGTTCAGATCTGTCTTGATCCGTGTTCATCCGTGGCGAAAACTGCTTCACGCCACCAGCCGGCTGAACACGTCTCGCCGGCGGGTCAGCCAGTCCTTCAGGAACGGGTCTTTGACGTACCCCTTCTGGATGGCCAGCGTGACGGCACCGGGGTTGTCAGGGATCGGCACGGCGGAATACTCCAGCAGCTCCCACTCGTCGAACCGCAAACCCACCCCGCCGGGGTGCGGTCGCCGACCGGCCTTCCGCGGCAAGAAGCCGATGCTCCACCCCTTCAGAATGCCCTGCTCGTACAGGCGGAACACGTCCTCGGCGAACGGCACCCCCTGGGCGAAGCGGGTCTCGGCGACGATCCGGTGCGGCTGGATGTCGAGCCACGAACAGGTGCCGATGGGCGGCACGGCCGAGCGGTTGTGCGCCCACAGCACGACCGGGTTGAGCAGGAACTCGTCGGCGTTCCGCAGGCCGGCGGGCACGACCACGTCGCCCGAGCGGTCGGGGCGGTCGGTGGTGATGACGCTGCGGATGAGCATCTTGCCGACGTCGATGGACAGCGTGGCGGCGGTCGGGTCGGCGCGGATGAACGGGTCCATGTGGGTTGCTCCGTGTCTTCGCCCTGACGAGCCGCGACCGCCAGGGAGCGGGCAACGGCAGACCGCTCCCTGG
>JANNVG010000517.1:0-3151 GCA_031414395.1 Fimbriiglobus sp. | reverse complement strand
ACATCCCCGCTTCTCCCGTGTCATCCGTGTCCCGCCCTGTTGAACCCACACCGACCTACCCCAGCTTGTACACGCTCACCTTGTTGTGGCTGGTCACCACGATCTCGGCCGCGTCGTCGCTCACCCACAGGTCGTGGATGTGCGCGCCGGCCTTCTCGCCCTTCAGCACCTTCTTGTTCGCCACGTCGTAGAAGCAGAGGAAGCCTTCGCCCGCCCCGCCGACGCCGAGCAGCCAACTGCCGTCCGGCGCCCACCGCAGTTGGGTGACGAGGCCCTTGAACTTGTTGTCGGGGATCTCGGCCACCTGCATGCCGTCGGCCCAGGTGTACACCTCCAGGCGGGCGTTCCCTTCCAGGTGGTCGATGTTGCCGACCTTGCCCATGCCGCCGACGGCCAGTTGCTTGCCGTCCGGGCTGAACGCGAGCGAGCGGATGCCGCCGATGCTGTGCAGGCGTTGCGCCTTGTCCCACGTGTACATGACCGGCGCGTCCAGTTCGGCCGCCTTCTTACCGGTCTCCACTTCCCAGATGATGACGTGCCCGATCTTGTCGGCGGTGGCGAGGTACTTGCCGTCCGGGCTGAACGCGAGGGTGTACAGCATCGACACGAAGTGGTGCGGCGTCTTCTCGGCGTGCCCCTTCAACTCGTGTATCATCTTGCCGGTGGAGGCGTCCCACACCTTCGCCACCATGTCGTCGGCCACGCTCGCCACCACCTTGCCGTCGGGTGAGGTGCGGGCCTGCCGAATCCACTTGGCGTGCGCGTCGGTCGTCCGCACCTTCGCGTTCTTCTCGGTGTCCCACCAGACCAGCTTGCCGTCGTACCCGCCGGACACCAGCACGTTGCCGGCGAGCGTGACGGTGGTGACGTAGCTCTCGTGCTTGTACAGTTCCTTCGCCTCGAACTTGGCGGCACTCAGGTCGGCCTCGCTCACGCCGAAATCCGACGCGCCCATGAACACGCGCCCGCTCTTCGGCACGCGGGCGATGCCGAAGGTGATGACCGAGCGGCCGTGGTCTTTGTCCAGCTTCAGCTTGTCGGGGGCGGGGGCTTTCATGGGGAATGTGGGGTTGGGGTGGGGTATCGGAACCAGAAGTCGGTGGCGTTCCCGCCGTACTCGCCCAGGCGGAGGATCGGCAGGCCGACCAAGCCGGCGAACGTCGGGTGTTCGCGCTCCAGTATCGCCCCGACCCGATCACTCCGCAGGGCGCGAACAGATTCGACGAACCCGACCTCCGGCATGTACATGCGAACTAATCCGGCCGGCAGGTCGCCATAATTCGTCTTGGGAACGATCCCGAGTCGGAGTAGAACCAGCAGGTCGTACAACTCGGGGCACAGGACGAAGTCGAACGGGCAACCGGTGTCGGCCACCAAGTTCACATCCGCTCGCAAACCATCCGGGGTCAAGAATGTGAACTCCAGCCACGGCCGTCGGCTGCGATACGGTCTGCGCTGTTCGCTCATTCACTTCCCCTCGTGCTAAAGAAGGGGAGGAGAACCCGATCCCCCGGCCAGTCGTCCCCGACCCGGTGCGCCATGCACAGCCGAGGGTTCAGCCCCATCTGCTCCAAGCGGTCAATCAGGGTGTCCACGCTGGCATCGTCGGCGACGACCACCCCATTACTGAACGCCACCCATTGCAGGTGGGGGTACAGTTTCGGCAACTCGTCCCTGGTGCGGTCGAGCGCGGCTTGGTTGACGCCCTGGGCCTCCTTCTCGCGCGGGTCGGGCGGGCGTTTGGGAAGCGTGTGGAACGGCGGCATGGCGGTCCTCCGGTGGGCGATCCCATCTTACCCCACCAGCTCCTTGATCGGCTCGAAGCCGGGGTCCACAAGCGGGATGGGGCGGCTGCCGACGTAGTAGTTCTTGTCGTGCTTGATGCCCAGGCAGTCGTAGATGGTGGCGAACAGGGTGCCGGCGTTCACCTCCTGGTCGATCACCTTGTCGCCCTTCGCGTCCGTCTTGCCCCACACCGCCCCGCCCTTCGCCCCGCCGCCGCTCATGGTCATGCTCCACGCGCTGGCGAAGTGGTCGCGGCCGAGGCTGCTGTTGATGGCCGGCGTGCGGCCGAACTCGGCGAGGGTGACGACCATCACGTCGTCGAGCAGCCCCCGCTCCTTCAGGTCGTCGATGAGCGTGGCCATGACGTGATCGAGTTCCGGCACCATCTCCTGGTGCGTCTCGAAGTTCTGCCCGTGGCTGTCCCACCACGCGCGGGCCACCCGCACGAACGGCACCCCGGCCTCCACCAACCGGCGGGCGATCAGGGCCTGCTCGCCGAACTGCGTCGGCCCGTACTTATCCCGCACCTTCTGCGGCTCTTGCGTGATGTCGAACAACTTCTCGGAGGCCATGATGCCCCGCACCCGCTCGTAGGCCTGGTTGTGGCTGCCGAGCGTGTCGGACTGCCGCCCTTCGCCGAACTGCTTGCCCAGCAGGTCGCGGAGGTCGGCCCGCTGCTGGTGGTCGAGTTCGCTCACGCCGTCCAGTTTGCGGATGAACTCGGGGATGTTGTTCGTGGTCAGTTCCATCGGGGCGAAGCGGGAGCCGAGGAACCCGCTGTCGCCGGGGGCGAAGCTCCGTCCTTCCGTCTGCGTGTAGAACGTGACGTAGTCGGGCACCTTGCTGTCGGCCCGGCCCATCTCGCGGGCCAGCACGGCGCCCAGGTCCGGGTACTTCACCCCGCCCACGTCCATGCGGCCCCGCATCATGATCTTCGCGCCGCTGCCGTGGTCGCCGTTCTTCGTGTTCAGCCCGCGGACCACCGCCGTCGTGCTCATCCGCTTGGCCATCTGCGGCATGAGTTCGCAGATGTGCGTGCCGGGCACGTCCGTCTTGATGCTGCGGAACGGCCCGCCGGTACTCGCCCCCGGCTTCGGGTCCCACGTTTCGAGTTGGCTCGCCCCGCCGGCCAGCCAGAGCAGGATGACGCGCTTCTGCTTCTTCTTCAGTTCGCCGGCGAGGGCGGGGGTGGCGAGTAGGTTCAGGCCGGTCATGTCGGCGACGGCGGCGGCACCGACGGCGGCGGCGGTGGCGGCCCCGAGGAATCCACGGCGGTTCAGGGCGTGATCGGCCGACCGGCAGAAGGACGAACGCATGGGGTGGCTCCGATTTTTTTCACCGCCGAGGGCACATGGGGGCCCGAGTG
>JANNVG010000516.1:0-2116 GCA_031414395.1 Fimbriiglobus sp. | reverse complement strand
TCGGCGGGCTTTTTTTCCCGGTGCGGGGGGGTACGCGGGGGTTGGGTAACTGAAGTGGTCCATTCGCTCCGGCAGTGGGTGCCAGAACCACTCGCGTTTCGTGTGGACCACAAACGAAAAACCCCCGCGGCCGGCCGCGGGGGTGATGTGGAGCGGAGGAGAGTCGAACTCCCGACCTCTGCAATGCGAATGCAGCGCTCTACCAACTGAGCTACCGCCCCCGAGTCGAATCACTTTAGATCGCGCATCTGCCATCGGCAAGGGTCGTTTCGAGCACCCGAAGGCGCGTCGGCGACACGCTCGTGTTGCGCGCCAGGCGAACCCGGCCCGCAAGGGCCGCGGGTGGCGAGTGCCGCCATCTTCACCCACAACCCGCGGCCCTTGCGGGCCGGGTTCGCCAAAACACGACCGCTCGCCACCGTTCACCTGTTGCCGAATTCTGGTACACTTCCGAAGGAGGTGTGCCATGCGACGGATGCTGTTTCTCCTGGCGGTGTTGGTCGCCACATCCACGGACACGCCTGCCGCGGAGCCGGTTCGCGTCACGTCCGACAGCTCGTTCAAGCAGCACGTTCAATGGCACCCCGACGGCAAGTCGCTCCTGTTCACCCGCATTCACCAGGGGAAAATGGCCCTGTGGACCGTCGGCACCGACGGTAAAGAGTCGAAGCGCCTGTTGCCCGATCACAAGGAGCCGCACTTCGACGGGCACTCCTCGCCGGACGGCAAGCGCATCGTGTACGTGTACGACAAGTTGGAGGGCACCGACGGCAAGCTGAGTATTCGCACCTGTGCGGCCGACGGCAGCGACGACAAGGTGCTGGTGCCGCACAAGGCGTTCGAGGAGTCGCCGCGGTGGAGTCCGGACGGCAAGCTGGTGCTGTGGGTGAGTACCCGCCACGGCAACCCGGAGTTGTACACCGTGACGGCCGAGGGCAAGGACGAGAAGCGGCTGACGAGCGAGGTGACGAGCGACCTGCACCCGAATTGGAGTCCGGACGGGAAGCGGATCGCGTTCACCAGCGGGCGGGGCGGCAAGCAGAAGGTGTACGTGATGAACGCCGACGGGACGGGCGTGACGAAGCTGACCGACGGCGACCACCTGGACTCGTGGCCGGTGTGGAAGCCGGACGGCAAGCGGATCGCGTATGTGAGTCGCAAGACGGGCAACTCCGACATCTGGGTGACGGACGCCGACGGCAAGAACCCGGTGAACCTGACCGCCACCGAGGGCGAGGACACCAGCCCGGCGTGGAGTCCGGACGGGAAGAAGCTGGCGTTCGTGTCGGCCCGCGACGGCGGGAGTGATATTTATGTGATCGAGATCAAGTAGTGCTCTGCTCGCTCCGCGAGCGGGTACGAACAGGACCGCTCGCGGAGCGAGCAGAGCACTTTCTGGAATCCCCCCATGCTGTTCGTCGCCGACCACCCGCTGATTCTGCACAAGCTGTCCCGCCTGCGACACAAGGACACCCCGCCGCCGCAGTTCCGCGAGCTGGTGTACGAGATCAGCCAGTACCTCCTCTACGAGGCCACCCGCGACGTACACGTGCGGCCGGTGAGTGTGGACACCCCGCTGGTGACGGCCGCGTGTCACGAGTTGGCCGACCGCGTGGGCCTCGTGCCGGTATTGCGGGCCGGGCTGGGCATGGCGAACGCCATGCTCGACGCGCTGCCGGAGGCGAGCGTGTGGCACGTCGGCATGAAGCGGGATCACGCGACCTGGGAACCCACCACCTACTACCGCAACCTGCCGACGGGCGAGAAGGTGGACGTGCTCCTCATCCTCGACCCGATGCTGGCGACCGGCGGGTCGGCGGTGGAGACGATCGCGCTGCTGAAGGCGGAGGGGAACACGCGGGTCAAGTTCGTCGGGCTGATCGCGTCGCCGGAGGGGGTGGCGCGGCTGCACGCGGCCCACCCGGACGTACCCGTGATTCTGGCCGCGGTGGACGACCGACTGGACGAGAACAGGTACATCGTGCCCGGCTTGGGCGACGCGGGGGATCGGCAGTTCGGCACGTGATCCGCCGTCGTCGCCGCGGCCCCGGGGGGGCGGGGGGTGCCGCCCCACCCCCCGGGGGGGGGGGCTAGACGGGAACAGGTGAAGCCCCCC
>JANNVG010000515.1:0-7317 GCA_031414395.1 Fimbriiglobus sp. | reverse complement strand
TGTTGGCCGTCTCCCGCCGTGGGTCGGGCAGGTCGGCGAACACGGCGGTGATCGGCAGCGGCATCGGGCGGTCCTCGCGGGAACCCCTGTGATAGCCGCAAACCCCTACACCGTCAGCCGTTCATAGTGCGTAAGCCCTGGCCCTGCCCCTCACCGTTACCCACGTTCGACACCGCTATTGGTGGTTTCCCCAAAGGGCGTTGTACGGCACTGGTCGGGGAACGTGGTGCGCTCAAGAGCCACCTCGCGTACCTCTGGTTGCTGGACGCGACGTCCCGTACATCTCATACCCCGTGTGAGAAATCGTCGAAGGCGGCCAAGGAGTCCGCTCTGCTCGTCTCACTCCGTGACGACGAGGGGGAAGCCCTTTCGCGGTTACAGGAGATCTATCTCGCGGAACAAACGGAACACAACCTGAAATCGCCGGAAGAGTTGATCAAGAACGAACTGTTGCGGATCGTGCATTTCCGTCCCGGTTACATCGCCCCGGACGAGTTCCTGTTCCGCATCTGGTTTCACGTCAAGGATTTCAACCCGAAGCGGGTGGTGATCGCGAGTTTGGAGCAGTTGGACGCCCTGTTCCCGCTGTGCAGCGTGGAGCCGGGGTTCATACCGAGCATCCTGGACGTACTCGCCGATCACGACATCACCACCCTGGCCATCGGGGTGAGCGGAGAGAACCAGCCGCCCACCCAGTACGGGTTGCTCCCCCAGTCGTCCCTCATCCTCTCCTTCGACCGCATGGCCTTCACTCCCGACCGGATCACTTTGCGAATCCGCCGACTGCCCACCGCCAAGCCGAGCGGTGGGGGCGGAACGATCTACCTTGACGAAAAATACCGGTTGCGGTTCGAACCGGATGGAGTTCCAAAACCCAACCCATCCGTAGCAGCACCCGCATGAGGTCCGCCGACACAGTCCTCGCTCGCGCGTCGGGCTAACAATGCAGGCGTCACCCCTGCACGACCGCCTTCGCCGCGGACGCGACGTAGTCGCGGTTCAACTGCGTGATGTACTCGGTGCTGATCGACTTCGGGCAGGCGGCCTCGCACTCGCCGTAGAAGGTGCAGTGCCCGAACCCCTCCTGGTCGTGCGTCTGCACCATCACCTTCACCCGCTGCGACCGCTCCGGCTGGCCCTGCGGGAGCGAGCCGAGGTGCCCCACCTTCGCCGACACGAACAGCATGGCACTCGCGTTCGGGCAGGCCGCCACGCACGCCCCGCAGCCGATGCACTCGGCCGCGTCCATCGCCCGCTCCTGCATCGGCTTGGCCACCGGCAGGGCGTTCCCGTCCGGCGTGCCGCCCGTGTTCACGCTCACGAACCCGCCGCTCTGGATGATGCGGTCGAACGCCGAGCGGTCGACCACCAGGTCTTTGATGACCGGGAACGCCCCCGCCCGCCACGGCTCGACGGTGATGTCGGCGCCGTCCGGGAAGCTCCGCATGTGCAGCTGGCAGGTGGTGGCCCCGCGCTCGGGGCCGTGCGCCTGCCCGTTCACCATCATCGCGCACGACCCGCAGATGCCCTCGCGGCAGTCGTGGTCGAAGGCGATGGGTTCTTTGCCGTCGCGTTGCAGGCGCTCGTTCAGGATGTCGAACATCTCGAGGACCGACATGTCCCCGGTGATGCCGTCGACGGCGTGGGTTTGCATCTGGCCGGCGGCGGTGCGGTTCGGCTGCCGCCACACGTGGAGGGTGAATTTCATGAGTAGTTCCAGGTTCCAAGTTCCAGGTTCCAAGTCAACCCGGTTCTCAACTTGGAACCTGGAACCTGGAACTATGAAGTTATTTGTAACTGCGCACGCTCGGCTTGATGGTCTCGTAGTTCATCGGCTCGGCGTGGCGGGTGGGGTCTTTCCCGACCCCCTGGTACTCCCACGCGGCGGCGTGCAGGAAGTGCTCGTCGTCCCGCTTCGCCTCGCCGTCCGGGTACTGGTACTCCTCGCGGAAGTGCCCGCCGCACGACTCGTTGCGGGTGAGCGCGTCGAGCGTCAGCAGTTCGGCGAAGTCGAAGAAGTCGGCCACGCGGCCGGCCCGCTCGAGGGCGGTGTTCAGGCTGTCCCCGCTGCCGGGGACGGCCACCGTCTTCCAGAACTCGTCGCGGAGGGCGCGCACCTTGCCGAGTGCCGCCTCGCAGCTCGGCTTCGTGCGGCTCATGCCCACGTTCTCCCACATCACGTGGCCGAGTTCGCGGTGGAACTCGGTCGCCGGCTTGCGGCCGTTCACGCCGAGCAGCCGCTTGGTGAACGCCGTCACGTCGGCTTCGGCCGCCTTGAACGCGGCCGTGTCGGTGCCGCGGCGGTCCTGCTTGGTGCTGGCGAAGTAGTTGCCCAGGGTGAACGGCAGCACGAAGTACCCGTCGGCCAGGCCTTGCATGAGCGCGCTCGCCCCGAGGCGGTTGGCCCCGTGGTCGCTGAAGTTGGCTTCGCCGACCACGAACAGCCCGTCGATGTTGCTCATCAGGTGGTAGTCCACCCACAGCCCGCCCATGGTGTAGTGCAGGGCGGGGTAAATCCGCATCGGGCGGGTGTAGGCGTTCTCGGCGGTGATGCGCTCGTACATGTCGAACAGGTTGCCGTACTTCGCGCGCACCTTCGGCTCGCCCTGCCGCTTGATGGCGTCGGCGAAGTCGAGGTACACCCCCCGCCCGCCGGGGCCGACCCCGCGGCCGTCGTCGCACGCCCGCTTGGCCGCCCGGCTGCTCACGTCGCGGGGGGCCAGGTTGCCGTAGCTCGGGTAGAGGCGCTCGAGGATGTAGTCGCGCTCGCTCTCGGGGATGTCGTTCGGGTGCTTCTGGGCGTCGGCCGGGTTCTTGGGCGCCCACACGCGGCCGTCGTTGCGGAGGCTCTCGCTCATCAACGTCAGCTTCGCCTGGTGGTCGCCGGCCACGGGGATGCAGGTGGGGTGAATCTGCGTGTAGCACGGGTTGGCGAAGGCCGCCCCGCGCTTGTGCGCGCGGTAGGTGGCGGTCACGTTGCACCCGTTCGCGTTCGTGCTCAGGTAGTACGTGTTGCAGTACCCGCCGGTGGCCAGCACCACGGCGTCGGCGTTGAACGACTCGACCTTGCCGCTCTCCAGGTGGCGGATCACGATGCCCCGCGCGCGGCCGTCGGCCACCACCAGGTCGAGCATCTCGGTGCGGGGGTACATCTTGATGCTGCCGGCGGCGATCTGCCGGGCCATCGCCTGGTACGCGCCGAGGAGCAGTTGCTGGCCGGTCTGCCCGCGGCAGTAGAAGGTGCGACTCACCTGCGCGCCGCCGAAGCTGCGGTTCTCCAGCAGCCCGCCGTACTCCCGCGCGAACGGCACGCCTTGCGCCACGCACTGGTCGATGATGTTGACGGACACTTCGGCGAGGCGGTGGACGTTCGCCTCGCGGGCGCGGAAGTCGCCGCCTTTGATCGTGTCGTAGAACAGCCGCCACACGCTGTCGCCGTCGTTCTGGTAGTTCTTGGCGGCGTTGATGCCCCCTTGTGCGGCGATGCTGTGCGCCCGCCGCGGGGAGTCTTGGAAGCAAAAGGCGAGCACCTCGTAGCCGAGTTCGGCGAGGGTGGCCGCCGCACTGCCGCCTGCCAGCCCGGTGCCGACGACAATCACGCGGAACTTCCGCTTGTTCGCCGGGTTCACCAGCTTCTGGTCTTTCTTGAAGTTCTCCCACTTCTGCGGGAGCGGCCCCGAGGGCACACGGGCGTCGAGTTTCATGGGAGGGTCTTGGTTGGGGTGGTTGGTCGCAGGGTTCAATTCAGACGGTACGCGGATGACGCGGATGACGCGGATTTCAGCGCGGCTGAACACGGATGAAGACCGAAATCCGTGAATGAGGAAGGCAGGAATGCAGGAGGCGAGGTCGAGATCGGGTCCCTTCCTGCCTTCCTGGTTTCCTCATTCAATCCTGCTCTGATCCGCGCTGAAATTCGCGTCATCCGCGTTCCTCTTGTTTGAAATCATCCTCTCTCTCACAGCACCGGCTTGGCCCAGCCGAGCCACACGCCCATCACGATCACCATGTTGCCGGCGAAGATGGCGGTGGCGACGCCCCAGCCCAGCCAGTTGGCCGCCGGCGTGAACCGCTTGCCCACCAACCCGAGCGTTTGCAGCCCGCTCTGGATGCCGTGGCTCAGGTGGACGAGCAGCAGCGCCTGACTGAGAATGTAAATGGCGCACACCCACGGGGTGGTGAACCCGGCGACCACCATGCTGTACACGTCGTGCCGGCCGTCCGCGTCGTGCAGGCTCATGTACGGCACCGGGCCGGCCGGCGTCTGCGCCTCCTTCACCACCCCGAACGTGTAGTGTGCCAGGTGGAACACCGCGAACAGCAGGATGACGATTCCCGTCCACAGCATCGTCTTGGCGGCGACGGTGGCTCGCGCCGACCGCTTCACCGTGTACCCGACGGGCCGCGCCGCGCCCGCCTTCGCCCGCAACCGCAGGGCGAGGACCAGGTGCGTGGCGAACAGCGCCAGCAGCCCGCCGCGGGCGATCCAGATGAGCGCGCCCAGGTCGTGCTTGAGGAACGCCGCGTACTTGTTCAGGTGCTCCTGGGAGTCGAACGCGGGGGCGTAGTCGGCCACATACTTCGACTGTGCGGCGGAGTCGTCCGGGTACTTCTCGGCCGCCTTCGCCCGCGCGTGCGTGGTCGCCTCCGCACTCGGCGGCTCGAACCCCGGCAGCACCTTCAGGTTGCCGATCATGTGGAACACGAGGAAGCCGACGAGCAGCAGCCCGGTGGCGGCGACGAGCACCTTCTGTCCGACGGACGAGGCGAGGTACGTCTTCGCCCAGGCGGTGGGGGTGTTGCCGGCGGCGTAAGTCCGCGGGCCTTTGGGGTTGATCGCGGCGGTGCTCATAACAACTCGGGCGGGGGGGCGGACGGCGTACCGTCATCCTAGATCGGACGGCCGGCGCCGACTACACGCCACACGAACTGAACCGTCAGACCGGGCGGGTGAGCAACTGGTAGTCGTCCGGGGCGATGCTGGCGAACACTTCGGCGTAGGTGTCGGCGAGCGGGAGCGGGACGTACACCTCTTCGGACAGGAACAGTGGCACCGGCGGGAACTCGTCGCCGACGGCGAGCGCGTTCGCGTACAGGTCGATGACCGCCCCGGCATGGAACGAGTCGGCCGCCAGCGGTTTGTCCGGCGAGAACGGGTAGTCGTTCCCATTGACCGCACTCCAGATCGCCCCGCCTAGCCCGACCGGCGTGAACTTGTTCGGCGGCAGGATGTCCAAGTGAACCATGTGAACGCCGGCGTCGAGTGCGGCTTTCGCTTTGCCGACATACGCGGCCACGTTCTCCGGCCGGTCTTTGTTCGCCGCCGACGCCAACTCGATGAGCGCCACGATCCGCTTGTTCCCCACCTGTCGGATGACCACGTTGCTCCGCCGGGCGGGGAATGCCCGGAGCTTCACACCCGCGACAGGCGGCAGGGTCGCCACCGCCACGCTCCCGGACGAACGGTGCCCGGACGGATGGCCGTTCGCCGGTGTGGTGGGGGACGGTGGTAATGCCAGGGTCAGCAAGTCCGATTCGAACCGACCGAAGTGCCGCTCGAAGTGGGCGAAGTACCCTTCGGGGAGCAATCCGGTGTTCAGCCGCAGCCGCAGTTGAGCGAGCCACGCCTGATGGAAGTCGTGGAACGAGGCGTCTTCGACGCGGGACCAGTCGTGAACGGGCATGGGTCAGGCTCCGGTCGGGGCGGGGGCGGACAACTGCTCCCGCAGGTACGGCGGGCTGGCGGCGAAGGTGGCGTCATAGGTGTCGGCGAGCGGCAGGTGGATGTACCGCGTGTCGGTCAGGAAGAGGGGGAATGCCGGCAGGCCCTCTCCCACGCCACGGAATTCAAAGTACGCCTCCGGTTTCCCCTTCGCCACGAACGACCCGAGTGAGAACGGGCGACCGGCGGGAAGGGTGACGGGCGAGCGGTCGAACCGCCGCCACACGCGGGCGGGCAACCCGTGCGGGGCCGAACGGGCGGGCGGGAACAGGTCCACGACCGCCACATGGACGCCATTCAGGATCGCGTACTCCGCCTTCTCCGCGAACTGGTCCACACTTCGCCGACGGTCTTTGTTCCCCGGCGACACCACTTCCAACAGCGCGACCACCCGGTGCCCGGTGACGTGCCGGACGACCACGTGCTTCGGCCGGGGTCGGGCTTTCGGGCGGTGCCGGGCGGCGCGGTGGGTGGCCGACGTGATCGGGGAGGTCAGGACGGCCGCGGTCGACCCGAATCCCCCTGTCGATGGCGGGGAGGACGGCGACCTCGCGTGGAGGGTGAGCACGTCGGCCACTCGTTCCTCGGTGTGCTGTTCCGCCTCGGCGTAGTAGTCGGGCGGGAGGGTGGCGGTGAGTGCTTCCGCCAACCGCCCCAACCACCGGTGATGAAACCCGTGAAAGACACCAGCCGGCACCGTGGACCAGTCGTGGATGGGCATGGGTCAGGCTCCGGTCGGGGCGGGAGCGGAGAGCTGCTCCCGCAGGTACGGCGGGCTGCCGGCGAAGGCGGCGGCGTAAGTGTCGGCGAGCGGCAGGTTCACCGAAAGGGTGTCGGTGAGGGCGAGCGGGAACGCCGGCCACTCGTCGCCGAACGCCAGGAAATGAAACAGTGCCTCCGACCGCACGGCGGACGTGAACGACGCCACGCACAGCGGCTGACCCGGCGGGGCGACGACCGGCGACGGGTCGTACTTCCGCCAGATGGCGGCGGCCAACCCGCGGCGGGCGGCACGGGTCGGCGGGAACGGGTCGATCACCGCCAGGTGAACGCCGGCGTCGATGGCGTCGCGGCCCTTCGCCACGAACCCCTCGGCCGCCGTGCGGCGGTCCTTGTTCCGCGGCGACACGATCTCGATGTGTGCGACGACGCGATGCCCGGAGATGTGCCGCACCACCAGCCGCCGTTGCACCTGTTGCCCCGCTTTCGGCGTGCGGGCGGTGCGGTGCAAGCTGTTCGCCGGGCGGGGGAGGGTGGCGACCGACCCGAACGACGACAGCGGGGCGGTGGAATCGGCCGGCGAGCGGTGCAGCGCCAGCACGTCGGCGTTCTTGTCGTCGGTGTACTGCTCGGCGTCGGCGTAGAACTCCGGCGGCAGTGTACCGTTGTTCATCGCTTTCTTCAACTCGGCGATCCAACTCAAATGGAACCCGTGGTAAATCCCCGCGGGCACCTGTGTCCAGTCGTGAACGGGCATGGCGCACCTCCGTGCCGCCATTCTACCCGCGGGGGAGGGCGGGTCGAGCGGCCGGGGAACGCGACGAGCCGCACGAGCCTCTAAACGCCATCCGCCACCAACACCACGGCCGCGACGC
>JANNVG010000514.1:0-1540 GCA_031414395.1 Fimbriiglobus sp. | reverse complement strand
GGGTTCGTGGACGCCCCTTGCCTCGCGGCCAACCACCCAACACCAACACCCCCAACGAGACCCCCACCATGCCACGCATAACCGCCACCCTCGCCGCACTGGTCGCCCTGGCCGCGCCCGCCGTCGCCGGCGAGACGCTCGCCGAGTCGCTGTACGCCAAAGCGCCCGCCGTCCTCCAGAAGTTGAAGAAGAAGGACATGACCGCCGTCGGCGTGCTCAAGTTCACCGCCGTCGCGGACGGCAAGTCGGCCGACTCCCTGAAGGAACTCGGCCTGACCCTCGCCGTCCGCACCCAGACGGCCCTCGTGCTGGCGAACAAAGACCCGCAGTTCGTCGTCATCGAGAACCCGAACGGCCAGGTGACCAAGGCCCAACTGCACGAGGCCAACCACACGAAGGAGGACGGCCGCAAGGCGTTCTTCGGCATGAAGTACCTGCCGGCGTTCGGCAAGGACGACGCGGACGCCAGCGGGTTCATCGTCGGCACCGCCACGCCGAGCACCGACCTGAAGACCCTCGCCCTCAAGTTGCAGGTGTTCGACACGACCGGCAAACTGACCGACCTGACCGACGAGTGGACGGTGGAACCGGACGCCGACGTGCTGGGCCAGTTGGGCAGCTACGCCCTGCCGCCCATCACCCGCAAGGCGGTGGTGAGCGGGCAGCCGGTGAAGCGGGAGGACATTCAGAAGCTGGTGGTGGAAACGGCCGTGGCGGTGGTGAAGGCCACCCCGCCCACGCCCGAGACCAAGCCGGTGCCCAACCCCGCAATGGACGACTGCCCGGTCAAGTGGGAGATTCGGTACAACGACAAGGTGCAGGTGGTGTCCGGGTCGCTGCTGGCCGAACCGGACGAGGCGGACAAGGTGTCGTTCGTGCTCACCAACCCGAGCAAGGACGAGACCTACGCGGTGGTGCTGCTGGTGAACGGCGAGAGCACGCTGTACAAGGAGCGGCAGGCGGTGTCCAAGTGCCGCAAGTGGATCCTGGAGCCGCGGACCGAAACGGTCATCACCGGCTTCCAGACCGGGCCGGTCGAGACGAAGCTGTTCAAGGTGGTGCGGCCCGAAGACCCGGACGCGGACTCGGTGCGGTACTCGGAGAACCTGGGCCAGTTCCGCCTGGTGGTGTTCGCCGGCAAGGTGACGGACAAGAACCCGAACCCGGTGGACGGGAAGAGCGTGGACGAGGTGTCGGCCATCGCCAACGCCCGCCTGAACCACCGCCCGGACGGCGTCCGCCCGCAGTCGCTCGAGGAGCTGCAAGCGGCCCTCACCCGCACCGGCCGCGACGGCACGAACGCCCGCGGGGTGGTGGTGGCCGGCGCCGCCGCCGAGTCGAAGACGGTGCAGGCGTGGTTCGCGGTGGCGTCCGATCAGCCGGTCGCCGACATCACCCTGCGGTACTTCCACCCGAAGAAGTAGCAGGGGGAGACCTCACCCCCCGGCCCCCTCTCCATGTCATGGAGAGGGGGTGTTCAAAAGACCTCACCCCCCGGCCCCCTCTCCCAGGGGAGAGGGGGTGTTCAAGAAGGATGCCC
>JANNVG010000513.1:0-8261 GCA_031414395.1 Fimbriiglobus sp. | reverse complement strand
GATCTCGTCTTCCCAGTCGATCACTTCGGCGTCGCCCCACAGCTCTTCCAGGTTGTAGTACCCGCGGGTGTCGGTGTCGAACACGTGGACCATCACGTCGCCGTAGTCCTGCACCACCCACTTGCTGCTCTCGTACCCGGTCACGCTCAGCCGCACGTCGCCCACGCCCCGCAGGGCGGCGTCCGTCTCTTCCACGATGGTGTGCACCTGCCGGCGGCTGGCGGCGGTGGAGATGACGAAGAAGTCGAACAGGGGGGTGAGGCTGCGGAGGTCGAGCACCATCACGTTGGCGCCCTTGTTGTCGGTGGCGGTTTTGGCCGCCAGGCACGCCCGCTCGAGGGCGGTCGGAATGTTGAGGCGGGGAGCGTCAGCCGACACCGGGGCGCCGACCGAGGCGGGGAACGGGTGCAAGGTGGCGGTGCTGGTCAAGAGACCTCCCTAGGGTGTGCCCTCCGGAGGTCCGTGGCTCGAAGTGAGAACAGCACCTGTTGCTGTCGTCTTCGTGGTCGGCCTCCGGGGTACTGTGCGACCGCGGGTTGGGATGTCGTCGGGTGCGGAACGCTCCACACCGTCTGTATCATCGGACGCCCCGGCCCGTTGTCAAGAAACTCCCGCTGCGAATGCCGCGCCGCTTCGCGCCGCACAACAAATCCGGGCGGCAAAAGCGGCACACTTTGGCCGCCCCGTCCACCTTGCCGAACGCCGCCCCCCCGCGAGACCGGAGGGACACCCGGTGCGCCCGCAGGTTCGGGGGAGACTGCACCCCACGCCGTTCCCCCAGCGGATGAGGGGCCGGGCGGTGACGACTTCGGTACAACTTCCTCCCCAATCCCTCACCTCCGGACACACTGCCAATGTCCCCCGGTCTGCTCCTCGCCGTCGCCCTCGCACTCGGCCAGCCGGCCCAGCCTGCCGCCGAGCCGCCGAAGAAACCCGACTTCGCCCCGCCCGTCGGCGCGTTCCGCCTCCGCGGCTTCGGCCCGTCCATCACCTCCGGTCGCGTGGCCGCACTCGCGGTCAACCCGAAGGATCGCGCCCATTACTATGTGGCCGTCGCTTGCGGCGGCGTGTGGAAAACCACCAATGCCGGCACCACCTTCACCCCCGTGTTCGACGACCAGGGCAGCTTCAGCGTCGGCGCCGTCACCATCGACCCGAACGACGTGAACACCGTGTGGGTGGGCACCGGCGAGAACAACAGCCAGCGGAGCGTGGCCTACGGCGACGGCCTGTACAAGAGCACCGACGGCGGGCGGAGCTGGCAGAACGTCGGGCTGAAGAAGAGCGAGCACATCGCCAAGATCATCGTCCACCCGAAGAACTCGGACGTGGTGTACGTGGCCGCCCAAGGGCCGCTGTGGGGGCCGGGCGGCGACCGCGGCTTGTACAAGACGACCGACGGCGGGAAGAACTGGGAGCAGGTTTTGAAGATCGACGACGACACCGGCGTGACGGACGTGGTCATGGACCCGCGGAACCCGGACGTGCTCATCGCCGCGGCGTACCAGCGCCGCCGGCACGTGTGGACGCTCGTGAACGGCGGCCCTGGCAGCGGGATGCACCGCAGCACCGACGGCGGCAAGACGTGGAAGAAGATCACCAGCGGGCTGCCCGGTGGCGACCTCGGCCGCATCGGGCTGGCGATGGCCCCGAGCGACCCGGACACGGTGTACGCCCAGGTGGAAGCGGCCGAGAAGGGCGGCGGCATCTTCCGCAGCACCGACAACGGCAAGACGTGGGAGAAGCGGAACCCGTTCAGCGAGCAGATGCAGTACTTCTGCACGCCGGTCGTGGACCCGGTGAACAAGCACCGCCTCTACATCATGTACGTGTACAACTCGGTGTCGGACGACGGCGGGGCGACGCTCAAGACGCTGGGCGAGGCCGACAAGCACGTCGATAGTCACTGCATGTGGATCGACCCGGCCGACCCGAAGTTCTATTTGTGCGGGTGCGACGGCGGGGTGTACGAGACGCACGACTCGGCCAAGACGTGGGCGTTCAAAGCCAACCTGCCGGTCACGCAGTTCTACGACATCGCCGTGGACCAGAACCCGAAGAGCGGGCCGTTCTATCACGTGTACGGCGGCACGCAAGACAACTACACGCTCGGCGGGCCGGTCCGCACCCGAAGCAACAACGGCATCGTGAACGCCGACTGGTACGTGGTGCTCGGCGGCGACGGCTTCCACTGCAAGGTCGATCCCGACGACCCGGACACGGTGTACGCCGAGTACCAGTACGCCGGCATCGTGCGATACAACCGCAAGACGGGCAACCGCGTGGACATCCGCCCCATCGCGGCGAAGGGCGAGCCGCCCCTGCGGTGGAACTGGGATTCGCCGCTTGTCATCAGCCCGCACAACAGCAAGCGGCTCTACTTCGCCGCGAACAAGCTGTTCAAGTCGGACGACCGCGGCGAATCGTGGACGGCCGTTTCGCCCGACCTGACCCGCCAACTCGACCGCGACAAGCTGAAGGTGTTCGGCAAGGTGCAGAGTCCCGAGGCGGTGGCCAAGCACGTGTCCACCAGCTTCTACGGGAACATCGTGTCGCTCGCCGAGGCCATCAAGAAAGAGGGCCTGCTGTATGTGGGCACCGACGACGGGCTGATTCAGATTTCGGACGACGACGGCAAGACGTGGCGGAAGGTGGAGAAGGTGGCGAACGTGCCCGAGGGCACCTACGTCAGCAAGCTGGTGGCCAGCCAGCACGACGCCACCACCGTGTTCGCGGCGTTTGACGCGCACAAGAACGCCGACTTCAAGCCGTACCTGGTGAAGAGCACGGACGCCGGCAAGACGTGGGTGAGCATCGCCGGCGACCTGCCCGAGCGCGGCACTGTGTACGCCATCGCCGAAGACCACGTGAACCCGGACCTCTTGTTCTGCGGCACGGAGTTCGGGCTGTATGTGACGTTCGACGGCGGGAAGAAGTGGCACCGGATGAAGAACGGGTTGCCGACGATCCAGGTGAAGGATCTGGTGATTCAGAAGCACAACAACGACCTGGTGGTCGGCACCTTCGGCCGCGGCATCTATGTGCTGGACGACTACTCGGCGTTGCGGAAGTTGACCACCGAGGCGGCGGTGAAGGCCGATTCGGTCCTCGCCCCGCAACAGGTGTACGCCTACGTGCAGTCGTCGCAGCTCGGCGGCGGGGGCAAGAGCTTCCAGGGTTCGGCCCACTACTACGCTGACAACCCGCCGGTCGGGGCCACCTTCACCGTGACGCTCAAGGACACACTGAAGACGAAGAAGCAACTGCGGAAGGAGAAGGAGGCGGAAGCACGCAAGGCAAACAAGGACATCGACTACCCGAAGCTCGAAGACCTACGCGCGGAGGCCGAAGAAGAAGCGCCGAGCGTGACCATGCTGATTTCCGACAGCAGCGGCGACGTGATCTACCAGCAGGGCTGCCCGACCAACGACGGCGTTCACAAAGTGACGTGGTACTTGCGGCAGGCGGGCACCAACCCGGACGCCCCGAACGGCGGGGGCGGCCCGATGGTGACGCCCGGCAAGTACACCGCCCAACTGGTGAAGAGGCACAACGGGGCGACGACGAAACTGACCGAGCCGGTGGCGTTCGAGGTGCTGCCCGACCCGCTGTCCACGCTGAAGGCGGACGACTTCGCCGTCATCGCCGCGTTCAATAAAGAAGTGCGGGCGGCGTCCAAGCAACTGCTGGCCACCAGCCGGGCGACGGACGAACTGAGTACGAAAGTCGAGGCCATGCGGAAGGCGGTGAAGCTGGCGGTGAAGCCCGACGACGCCACCGACACGAAGCTGACCGCGCTGGCCGAGCAGTTGCGGGTGCTGAAGCGGAAGCTGAGCGGCGACGGCATCCTGGCCGCCCGTCAGGAGAACACGCCGGACAGCATCACCGACCGTATCCGGTACGCCGGCGGCACGAACGACGACGCGGTGGCGGTGCCCACCGGCACGGGCAAGCAGTCGCTGAAGATCGGCTTGGAGGAGCTGGCCGACGTGACCGCCGCCGTGCGGGCCGTCGCCGAGAAGGACGTGCCCGCGCTGGAGAAGGCGCTCGACGCGCTCGGCGTGCCGTGGACGCCGGGCCGCCTGCCGCCGGGCAAGTGACGGGCGGGGCGGTGAATGTGTCGTACCCCCACTCGCTGGCCCTCGTCATGTCCACCCCGCCCACCCTGCACCCGGTCGCCCGCCCGTACTGGTCCCGCGGTGCACCACCGCCGTGGGCGTGGGCGTGGTCCGACGCCGACTCGCACGCCCGCTCCGAGATCACCCTGTCGGCCGAACTGACGGCCGCCGAGGTCGGGTCGGTCGTCGCGGGGGTGGTTCACTCCGGGCAACTGGAGGTGGGGCCGACCCCCGCTGACTGGCTCGACGCGCTGCTCGCGTTCGCCCCCTTCACCCTCGATGGCGGGGTTGCGGCGACGGACGGCGAGCGGGAGGTCGGGCCGAGTTGCTGTTGCAGCGTGAAGACGTGGCGGGAGTGGCAACAGTTCCTCGCCGACGGCAGTTCCCCGTGGATGGGCCACGACCCGACCGGGTGGGCGGAGTGGGTCGGCGACGTGGCACGGGTGTGGAAGGACGGCGGGTATCACCACACGCCGGACGGGTTCGTCATCGACTTCCCCCGCGAGCGGTTCGCCACCGAACTGACCGGGGTTGAGGCGAAGTTGAGCGGCTTCCTGAACAGGGTTGAGGAGTGGGCCGCGGCGATTGGCTACGGCGACCCGCCGTCCCTCCGCCGGGTGTTCGCCGAGAGTGTCGGGGTCGAGCGGTGAACCCACATCCCGCTCAAGTGTTCCAGTACGTCCACCCGGCCGACCGCACGGCCACATACGCGGCGTTCCGCTTCCACGCCGGCACCCCTTCCACCATCATCAGCCGCAGGAACAGGTCGTCGGCGTCCTTCTGGTTGAACCGCCGCGGCGGCGGGTGCGGGGTGACGTAGTCGGCCGACGGGAGCAGCCCGCGGAACTCGTACAGCAGGTCGTGGAAGAGCGGGGCGAGGGTGGACAGGTCGAACGGGGCGATGAGCGACCACAGCGGGCGGGGCACCGACGCCAGGTCGAACTTGTACCCCTTCGGGGCGATGAGCGTGCAGCCGAGGACGGGGTCGCGGTGACGCACCTCGTCGAGTAACTCCCACTCCGGCCGGCCGTTCACCGGCCCGTTGTACACGATGCCGATGCGGGTGAACCCGGCGACGGTCGCCGCGTGGGCGGTCATCGGCCCGTCGGCCGACGCCACCGCCAGTTGCCGGTTCCGCCCGGCGGTGGCCGCCACCGCCACCGCCCCCACCTGCTTGCCCACCTTGCCCTTGGCCGTGGCCTTGTCGAACGCGGCGGTGTCGCCGAGCAGGACGGCGAGTTCGGCGTCCGGCGGCGGGAACACTTCGGCGGGGACGACGGGCGGTTTGGCTTTGCTCATGGCATCGGGTCCGGTGTTGGAGGAGCGTCGGGTGGTCCCCGACCGCATCAGACTACCCCACACACCCGATGAGGTGAAGCGCGGCCTTTCGCAGTACAATTGTGCCATGAGTACCACCCTCACCATCGACATCCCGGACGAGTTGGCCGCGCGGGTGAAGTCCGCCGCCGGCTCACGCCCTCTCGCCGAGGTCATTCTCGACTGCATCGCCCGCGGGGTGGAAGAATCACCCGTCGAGCGGATGTCCGACGACGAGGTCCACCGGGTGGCCACCGCCATGTGGCCGCCCTCACTCCAGATCGAGTTGTCCGACCTGTTGGCCGACCAACGGGAAAGCCGGCTGACGGCTGACGGTCGGAAGCGGCTTGACGAACTGATGACCGCATACCGGAGCGGGTTGCTGGTGAAGGCGAGGGCGGTGAACGAGGCCGCACGGCGGGGATTGAAATGAACGACATCTCCGACCATTCACCGCCCGCACCACCGCCGCACGCGCCGCAGTTCGGCCTCGCGTCGCTCGTCCTCGGGGCGGTGGTGTTTCTGACTTCCCCCATCGTGATGGTGCTGGCCTCGCTGATTTACCAAAGCAGCCCCGGCAGCAATCTCGTCTGCGAAATCCGCGCCTGGCTCGCCCGCGTCGGAGTCGCCGGGCCGTTCCTCATCGCCCTGTTCGGTGCCTGGCTGGGTCTCCGCGGTTGGCAACGCCACAAGGCCGAGGGGAGCAGTTACGCCCTGCCCGCCGCCGGCCTCGCCCTCTGTGCCTTCGCGTTCCTCGAATGGGGCGTCGCCTGCTACGCGGTACTGTGGACGGTCGAGAGCATGAGGTATTGAACGCCCCTTCGCCGGTGGTGTGATCGCCGTACCATATCCTGCGGTTCCCGCTTTGTGACGCCAACCGACCACCCGCCGAGGCCCCCATAATGTCCCGCTTCGATCTGTCCGTGCTCGAGACCGCCCAGAAGGTGCCCGGCAAGCCCCGCCACAAGACCCGCGTGGTGACGGTCGGCGGGGTCGGCATCGGTGGCGACGAACCCATCCGCGTGCAGAGCATGACCACCACCGACACGTTCGACGTGGCCGCCACGGTGAAGCAGATTCACGCTTTGGAAGAAGCGGGGTGCGAGCTGGTGCGGGTGACGGTGCCCAAGCCGGAGGACGCCGGCGCGCTCTCCGAGATCAAGAAGCAGATCGGCATCCCGCTCATCTGCGACATCCACTTCGACTACAAGATGGCCCTGACCGCCCTCGACCACCCCATCGACAAGGTGCGGATCAACCCCGGCAACATCGGCAGCGTCGACCGCTTCCGCCAGGTGATCCGAAAGGCCAAAGACCGCGGCATCCCCATGCGGATCGGCGTGAACGCCGGCAGCCTGGAGCGGGAGTTCAACGAGAAGTACGGCTTCCCCTGCCCGCCGGCGATGGTCGAGAGCTGCCTGCGGAGTTTGGAGATCGCCGAAGAAGAAGGCTACCGCGACATCATCGTGTCGCTGAAGTCGAGCGACGTGCTGGTCGTGGTGGAGGCGTACCGGCTGTACGCGAAGCTGGCCGACTACCCCACGCACATCGGCGTCACCGAAGCCGGCAAGCCGCCGTATGCGGTGACGAAGAGCGCCGCCGGGCTGTCGCCCATCCTGCTGGATGGCATCGGCGACACGATTCGTGTTTCGCTGCTCGGCGACCCGGTGCCGGAGATCGCCGCCTGCTTCGACATCCTGCAAGCCACCCAGCGGCGGGTGCGGCGGCCGGAACTCATCGCGTGTCCGACGTGCGGCCGGCTGGCGATCGATTTGGAGAAGATCATCGCCGAGTTGGAAGTGCGGCTGGAGGGCAAGCGGCTGCCGGTGAAGATCTCGGTGCTCGGGTGCGTGGTGAACGGCCCCGGCGAGGCGAAGGAGGCGGACATCGGCATCGCCGCGGGCAACGGGCAGGGGATGATCTTCCGCAACGGCGAGATGGTACGGCGGGTGGCCGAAGCGGACATCGTGGACGCGCTGATGGTGGAGCTGGCCGACTGGGAGGCGACCAACCAGCACCGCCTGCCGAAGACGAAGGACGCCGAAGGGCTGGGCCGCCGCAAGCTGCCGCTCGTCGCGGGGTGAGTTGCGATTACAGTGTTGTCAATACCTTGCGTCAAGCGTGGCGTCGGTTCCACCCGGCAGGTGATAGTGAGCGCGTCAACCAACGGAGTGCCACGATGCTCACCACCCTCCTCCGCGACCTGCGAACCACTCCGCCGGCTGTCGTCGATGCCGAAGTGGTCATCGATTTCCCGGACAGCCGCTTCCCCGACGTGGAAGCGGCGTGGGATGCCGAACGCCACCAACTGATGTCGGCCGAGCATCGGCAATGGGACTGGCTGCGGAAGCTCGGGAATCCGGACTACCGCTACGTTGCCGTCACCGTTGGCGCGAGTGTGGAAGGGCTGATGGCGGTGGCCAAGCAGCCGCGACCGAGCCAACTCACCGCAGGCGTACAGACCCTGTACGTCGCGTTCATCGAAGCGGCCCCGTGGAACCTACCCTGGCACCCACAGGGCGTGCGGCACAAGGGCACAGGCGCGGGCCTACTCGGAACGGCTTGCCGGATGAGCCACGTTGACGGCCTTGGCGGGCGGGTTCTGCTCTTGTCGCTTTCCCAGGCGGAGGGGTTCTACCGGGCCTGTGGCATGAAGGAGTGTGGGACGAACTACGGGATGCTATACTTCGAGATGACGGAAGTGGACGCCGCCGCGCTTCGCGCCAAAGTGAGGGTGTGACATGGGACCGCTCTACCGAGATCGTGACGAGTGGCTGAAGTTCATCGACGAGGTGGAGGAGCCGAACGTGTCCCCGTTCGCCACTT
>JANNVG010000512.1:0-2707 GCA_031414395.1 Fimbriiglobus sp. | reverse complement strand
TGGTCTGTGACCAGACGGCACAGGATCGGTCGGTAGCCGTGGTCGGCGTAAGCCTGATCGAGGACGGCGAACAGGTCCGAACCGCTCCCGACCACGCGGTCGCCCAGGATCGCCACATACTGCCCGCGATGTGTGGCGAGCAACTCGGGCAGCAGCCGGGCGTAGGTCCGCACCTCTTCATCTAACGGACTCGGCGGCGGCCGCGTGACGAACTCCGGTAGGTCGAGCGTGACGACTTCGTCCATCGGATTCCCTCGAAGTGGTGGGTCATTCCCATCGTACCGTGCGGCGTTCACCCCAGGTAGCAGTTGTCGGCGGCGCGGGAGTACGTGCCTTCCAGGTCGATGGGCACGGCCAAGTGGACGGTGAGCGGCAACGACACCGCCGGCAGCGGTTGGCCGACCGTCAGCGGTTCCGCCCACACCGCCAGCAGCCGGCCGTCGTGCTTCATCGACTCCCCGACCCGATAGACAACGGCGGACGGGGCGGGCGGGGCAGGGAGTGGCGTCACCAACCGCTCCGACATGAGTTGCGGGAACGAAAACCCGATCGGGCGGCGGTGAACGTCCACGATGAGCAGGTGAACGCCGTGGTGCAGGTAGCTCAGGTAGCGGCCGGCGTAGCGGTCCCGGTTTTCGGGGCGGTCTTTGTTGCCGGGCGAGATCAACTCGATGGCAGCCACGAGCCGCCCGTTTCGCTCCACCAGAACTGTCATGTCCTTACGGAGTGGAGGCACGACCATCTCAGCGTCCGGCTCGCGGGAAATGTCGGCGAAGGACTCGGACGGGAGTGGTGGGGAGGTGAGCACAGCGTTCGGCGACGACATGTCCGAGTCTGTCCCGACCAGAGGGGCGGGGGCGAGCGCGACGCGATAGGGGGTCGGCAGCACCCGCCGCAGATATCGGCCGAGTTCTGAGATCCACAGGTGGTGCAACCCGTCGAAATTGTCGCGGTCGGTCCAATCGTGCAACGGCATGTCGTGCCCCCCCCCGGTGCGGGGTCATTCTACCACCCGCCCGCCGACATCAGAACCGCCAGATGACATCCAGCATGACGCGGCCGTCGAACAGTCCGCGCTGGCCGAACGCGCGGCCCTCGTACCCGCCGCCCAGCTCCCACCGCCCGTTCAGGCTCCGCCACCGCAGGCCGAGTGCCCACGTCACCAGGTTGTTCCCCTTCGCCGCCGCCCCCACGTTGGCGAAGTCGCGGCCCTCGGTGGTGATCGGCCGCTGCTGGCCGTTGGTCGTGTAGCTGAACCAGTTCAGTTCCGCCACCGGGTAGAAGCGGTGCCCGTTGGCGATGTCGAAGTCCAGGTGGGCGCTGGCGTAGAAGAAGTCGCTCCGCTCGCGGTTGGTGCTGAACGAGTATCCGGCCGTGGCCATGCCGTTCAGCGTGCCGATCTCGGTGGCGAGCAACCGCTGTGCCGCGCTCACATACGGCACCACCGACAGCCGGCCGGTGTCTTGGAGTGCCGACTCACTGCCGAACGGGATTTGGAACTGCGTGCCGATGCTGATGAGCGTCTTGAACTCGGTGTTCCGGTACACCACCACCTTCGGCCCGATCCACAGCTCGCTCAGCCCGTTCCCGCCCTGGAAGAGCGACCCGTCGCCGGGCTTGAACGAGGTGAACCCGAGCTTGTGGACGACGAGCGAAATCCGCGGGGTGAACGCCAGCCGCCCCTGCCCGCCGATGAACACGGCGTGCCCGCTGCGGAAGTCGTCCCCGCCGGGGATGCTCTGGTAGAAGCCGATGCCGCGGACTTCCGTCAGGCTCCGCGGGTCTTCGGCGAAGAACGGGTTCGACAGCGGGGACACGAAATCGCAGAACGCCTTATCGCTCTCGAACCACCGCCGCTCCACGTCGCCGCCGCCCCGCCCGCCGTTCATCCCGTCGCCCCCGCGGTCGCCGAACTTGTCTCCCGCCGGGCGGTCGTCGTCCTTGTTGCCGAACCACTTGTTCCACAGGCCGGCGAAGAACCCCTCCTTGCGGGTGCTGGCGTCCTCCCACTGGCTGCGAGCCAGGCCGTCGCCCCCGCGGCGGTAGCGGCCGTCGGTCAGGTACGCCAGCGCGTCGTCGGGGTCGTCGGCCTGCGGGCGGGCGAGGGCCGTCCGCCGCGCGTCCTCGTACTCCGAGCCGCGCACCGGCATGTACTGGGTGGCGTCGAGGGCTATGCGGGCGGCCGGCTCGCGGGTGGGCAGTGCGGATTCAGTGGAAACGGGGCGGACGTCGGACGGGTGATCCAGAACCGGACCAGACACGACGGGCGGGAGCAGGACCGCGGAGGGGTCGGGGGGCGACGAGGACGCCGGGGCCACAGCCTGGGCGAAGGCGCGATCTCCAGCAGCGACCCAAAGGATCGTTGCGAGTGTCAGCGCGAGCCGCGGGCGGGCCATCGCCGGTCATCCTCCATGACGCCAACCGCCGGGGCGGATCGGCTCAGCCGATCCGTCGGTCTCCGACCCCCCGCGGCCTGCTGGACCTATCAGGCGGTGATCCGCCGACTGGTCGCACACCGTTGATCGGCCGCGGGTGAAGGATTTGCGGACGGCGAATGCGGCCGGACGGGGGCAGGGGAGATCAGGCGGTGTCGCAACCCGAACAGACTGCCGAAATTGCCCAGACGGACCGCGGGTGTGTCAGTGGAAGTCGGCAAACGCCCCCCCCACCCGGTTCGGTGGCTTCGCCACCTGAACCGACCTCCCCC
>JANNVG010000511.1:0-4354 GCA_031414395.1 Fimbriiglobus sp. | reverse complement strand
GCCTCACAGAGGCCGGCGACGGCCGAGCGGCCTACTCGGGTCGGGTCGGCCCGCCGTAGGCGGTGGTCAGCGCCCGCCACAGCAGGTGCACCAGCAGGCGGGCGTTCACCGGCTTGGGCAGCACGCTGTACACGTGCGCCTGTTGCGCCCGCCGGATCACCTCGCGGGTGGGTTCGGCCGTCACCAGCAGGGCGGGCAGCAGTTCGTTGAACAGCCGCACCTGCTGGAGCGCCTCCAGCCCGGTCATCCGCGGCATGTGCAGGTCGAACACCACCAGGTGAATGGTGTCACACCGCACGATCTCGATGGCCTCCTCGCCGCACGCGGCCACGCGGGTGCGGAACCCGCGGTCGGCCAGCAGGCCGGCGATGGTGTCGCGGCTGCCGGCGTCGTCGTCGGTGACGAGGATCGAGAACGGGCGGGCGTCCGCCGTCGGCTCGGTCAGGTCGGCGGTCATCGGACACCTCCCGGGACGAACCGTTCGCCCGAGGTTCCACGCGGCGGGAAAGCCACGGGGGAAACCGCCAAGCAATTCCGACGCCGGGAACGCCCCGTGTGCGGAAGACTCGGCGCAAGGAATTTAGCACACGGGGGTTGCGGAACGCAAGCGGGATCGGCCGGGCGGCGGAAGTGGCGGCGGCGACTGCCGATGTGGCAGGCCGGGGACAGAAGTGGGTCCACCGCGGTGGGCGCAGATCAAGCGGCAGGGGGGCGGGGGGAAGTGGTGAAACTGAAACTCATCCGCCGGCCGCGTCAGATGCCCGACCCGTCTTTCTCCTCGACGACGTGCAGCCCGCACTCCTTCTTCGCCTGCCCCGCCCACCGCCCACTCCGTTCGTCGTCGCCCGCCGCCACCGCCCGCGTACACGGCCAGCAGCCGACACTCGGGTACCCGCGGTCGTGCAGCTCGTTGTACGGCACCTCGTTCTTCACGACGTGCGCCCACACCTCGCGCTTCGTCCAGTGGAGCAGCGGGTTCACCTTCACGATGCCGAACTTCGTGTCGCGTTGCACCACGCTCGCCACCCCGCGGTCGGTCGTCTGGTCCTTGCGAATGGCACTGATCCAGGCGAGCGGGGCGTGCCGATCCAGTGCCGCCCGCAGGGGCAGCACCTTGCGGTCGTGGCAGCACTGGTTCGGGTCGTGCTGGTGCAGCGGCCCGGCGTGCGTCTTCTCGTACTCGCTCACGGTGGTGGTCGGCTTCACCAGTTCCACGTCCATGCCGTACTTCTCACGCAGGCGGTCTCGCACGGCCAGGGTTTCGGGGAACTGGTAGCCGGTGTCCAGGTTGATGAGTGTGACGGTCGGGTCGATGCGGCTGAGCATGTCGATGATACAGCACCCTTCCGCGCCGAACGCGGTGGCCATGAGCAGCCGCGGGTGGAACCGCTTCACCGCCCAGGCGAGCACTTCGTGCGGCGGGGCGTGGGCGAGCAGCTCGTTCGCGGCGGCCAGTTCGTCGTCGGAAGCGTCGACCGGCATCGGAAGGCACTCAGCGGGCGGGAGGGGTGTTATCCGCATTCTGCGGGGTGAGTCAACAGCCCACGGCGTCATCGGTTCCTTGACCGAGTGGCGGAATTTCGGACTCACCGGCGGAATTTCTCTTGCGATGTGCCGGGAAATGTCTACACTCGCTTGAAATGTTCCAGAGGCGTCGCCCACGATGCCCACCTACACTTGCCCGGAATGCCGGCTTCAAACGGACACTCTCGCCCCGAGCGGCGTCTGTTTCGATTGTACCGAGAAGACCGAAGCGACCCGTCTCGTCGAAGCCGACGTCCCGACCCTCACCCGCGAACAGCCCGAAACGATCACCCACGGAACGACCGCCGGCGAGTGGGCCGGGGTACTCCCCGAGGGCGGGTATCGGTACGACGAGAAGCCGCTCGGCGCGGGCGGCATGGGTGTGGTGTGGCGGGCGGTGCGGGTGTCCACCGGCGAGACGTTCGCCGTCAAGAAGCTGCGGCCGGAGAGCTTCACCCCCACCGGCATCCGGCGGTTCGTGGCCGAAGCCCACTCGCTCGCGGCCGTCAAGCACGATCACGTCGTCCGCCTGTACGACTTCGTGCCCGACCCGACCGACCCGTTCCTGGTGCTCGAGTTCGTGCCCGGGGTGTCGCTCGCCGACCACCTCCGCGAGGTCGGCCCGCTGCACCCGGTTCGCGCCGCCCGCATGATCGCCGAGGCCGCCCGCGGGGTGCAAGCGGCACACGACGCCGGCGTCATCCACCGCGACCTGAAGCCGGGCACCCTGTTGCTCACCCTCGACTGGCGGATGAAGGTGGCCGACTTCGGCCTGTGTAAGACGCTGGCCGAGGCCGACGTGCCGGTGATGGCCGGGGCGGTCGGCAGCGGCGGCGAGGGCAACACCCCGATGGCGTCCGGCACACTCACCGCCACCGGCCGGCTGGCCGGCGGCACGCCGGGGTTCATGGCGCCGGAACAAGTGAGCGAGGAGTACGGGGAAGTGACGGCGGCGACCGACGTGTTCGGCCTGGGGGCGTGCCTGCACGCGGCGCTGACGGCCCAGGCGCCGTTCCCCACCGGCAAGGCGAACATGGGGCGGGTGCTGACGGACGCGCACGTTCTGCCCCACGAGGTGACTCCAGGCGTGCCGGCCGACCTGTCGGCGATCGTGGACAAGTGCCTTCAGAAAGACCCGTGCTTGCGGTATCCGTCGGCGGCGGCGGTGGCCGCCGATCTGGCGAGCTACTTGGCCGGCGACGGCACGAGCGTCCGCCCGCACTCGCGGCCGGTGCGGGCGTTGCGGCAGGTGCGGAAGGCGCCGAGGGCGGTGCTGATTGCCACCGCCGTGGCGGTGCTGGCGGTGGCGGTGGGCATCACGCTGGCGATGGTGCCGAAGTTGTTGAAGGAAACCCCCGAGTCGATCCAGGAGGGCTACCGCCGCGACCTGCGTGCCAGGAAGACCGTGACCCTCATCGGTGGTACTGGGTTGCCCCGGCACCACCGCACTCGGTTCGGCACGCCAACATTGGGGGTGACGGCGGACGGCACCTGTATGTTCGAGACGGTGGGGCGGGCGATGGTCGAACTGCTCGACGACCCCGGAATCGACGGCTACACGGTACGGGCCGAAATCCGACAAGTCGAATCCCGCGCCGAGATTGGAGGTGCCATCCCGGCCGGCGAGGGGGAGGTCGGCTTGTATGTCGGATACGCCCTCACCCCGGACGGTGTCGGTGGAGAGTTCACCACCCTGCTCGCCCTCGGCTTCGCCGACCGTGACCCCGTATTAAATCGAAACGGAGAGGTGGATCCACAGAAGGTGAAGGCGTCCGCGGTCGTCTACTTCTCTGGCCCGAACCTGCGGCCGGCCGACGCCCCAGTCGAAGTCGCCTCCAGGCGTTTCATGCCGGCCGTCAATCGCCCTGGCGAGTGGCGGACGGTCGAGTTCCACGTGACGGCCGGTGGGTTCACCCCGCGGTGGTCGCCTGATGGCACCGAGCCGACGCCGCTGAACGGCCCACTGGTGAAGCCGGCCTCGGTGGAATATGCACTCACACAACCGTTGTTGGACATGGCTTTCCCGCGCCGCGGGTTGAAGGTGCCGAACTGGACCCCGCGTGCCCCGCTCGGCCTCTTCGCCCACTCGTCGGCACTGGCCGTCAAAAACGTCGTCATCACCCCCGATCCCTAACCCCCTCGGAGTCGCCCCCCATGGCCACGACCACCATCGACCACCCCAGCGCGAACTGCTGCCTCCCGACCGTGGACGCGATCGTGGACGGCACCTATGACGCCAACTTCAGGGTGATCCCGGAGCTCGGGATCGTTCTTGGCGTGGAGTACTTCGTCCGTGTCACCGTCGGTGCCGACCCTTCCAGGGATAGTGCGAGATCGACCGCCACGAGTGGCAACTGGACGGTCACGTTCCCCGCCCTGACGGCGGCCACCGATGTGACGGTGACGGCGCAACTGATGAGGTCGGTGAACGGCGGCGCGGCGACGAACGTGGGCACCCCCTCGACGGTGGCTCACGTGGACGTGACGACGGTGTGCGTGCTGCCCACGAAAGATCCCGGTGGCATCTTCGGGGCCATGGGCGATCTCACCGGAGCCGCCGCGAGTTACGCGCCGCCGCCGCCGCCCCCCAAGCCGAACCGTCACCTGTCGGTGTACTGGTCCTACGACCCCACTTACGAGAAGCGCATCCTCCGGGCGGTCGTGATCGTCCTGCGGACCGTAACGGTGGGCGGCGCGGTCGGCCCGCCGGAGGTGTGGGCGGTCTCGGAAGGCACCGCTCACGACGGCGCGGCTACCGCCGTCATCCCCATCCCGCACACCGCCGCGGGCACGACCTACAAGTATTACTTCGCGCTGTTCAGCCGGATCA
>JANNVG010000510.1:0-2867 GCA_031414395.1 Fimbriiglobus sp. | reverse complement strand
CGAGGAGCGCCTCCGGGAACTCCAGGCTCCCGGGAACCTCGCCGTCCCCGAGGTCGAAGGGTTGGTCTGCGCTGGTCGTAACTGTCACGACCGAGGCGCCCTGCGCCGAGGTGCCATGCGCGAGCGACGTGGATGTAGCGTCGATCTGCGCGGCGGCCAGGGAGAGTGCTTCGCTCGCGGCCACGGACTCGCCGATGGTCGCCCGAAGGTGAAGGGTGAGGTCTCGGAACGCCATTCCGATTCGGTCGTTGACGCCCCCCGCCGTGTGCCGTACCATTTCGCCCAACTCCTCTCCGGCCGCTGCCACCCACCCCATGCCCTTCCGCATCACACTGCCGCTGGTGCTCGTCGCCGCGTTCGCGGCGGTCGGCGTCGTCGGCACGTTCGCCCTGCCGCAGTTGTTGCCCGAGGGCGGCGGGGGCGGCAACCCGGACGTGATCAAGGTGGTGTCCAGTATGCCCCGGTCGGGCAGCGCCCGCGGGCAGACGGACACCATCCGCAACGGCCTGCTGCTCGCCTTCCACGAGGTCGGCAATCAGGTCGAATTGACCGACCCGGCCACCGGCGAGAAGAAGACCTACAAGCTCACCTACGAAGACCTGGACGACGCCACCGCCAGCGCCGGCGACTGGACCATCGAGCAGGAGATCGCCAACGCCAACTACGCCCGCCGCGACCCGGACGTGATGGCCTACATCGGCACGTACAACAGCGGGGCGGCGAAGGTGAGCATGCCCATCACCAACCGGGCGAACCTGCTCATGATCTCGCCCGCGAACACGGCCGAGAGCCTGACCAAGCCGGGCACCGGCGAGCGGAACGAGCCGGACTGCTACCGGCCGACGGGCAAGCTGAACTACGTGCGGGTGGTGCCGACGGACGACCTCCAGAGCCTGCTGACGGTGTACTTCATGGCCCGCTCGCCCGCCGCCTCCCCCGCCGGCCTGGGGGCGAAGCGGATCTACATCCTGGACGACAACCAGCTGTACGGCAAGGGGCTGGCCGACGCGGTGGAGAAGAGCTGCAAGGACCCGAAGCTGGGGTTCAACATCGAGGTGCTCGGCCGCACCAGCATCGACCCGAAAGCGCCGACCTACGAGACGCTGATGACCAAGATCAAGGGGCAGCGGCCGGACGTGATCTACTTCGGCGGCACCACCCAGAGCAACGCCGGGCAGCTCATCCAGGACATGAAGAACGCCGGGCTGGGCGTGCCGATGGTCGGGCCGGACGGCACGTGCGAGAACGCCATCATCAAGGCGGCCGGGGCGGACACGTTCGTGGACGTGCCGTTCTACGCCACCTTCCCCGGCCTGACGCCCGACGGGCTGATCCAGGAGGGCGGGCGGGGCAAGAAGTACGTCGAGGGGTACGCCGACCTGTACGCCGACTGGGAGGTCCGCGACGGGGTGCGGGTGAAGGTGCCGAAGCCGCCGAGCGAGGCCTACGCCGTGTACGGGTACGAGGTGGGGGTGGTGCTGCTGGACGTGTTCAAGAAGGCCGGCCGGAAGGACCGCGAGGCCATCCGCCAGGCGGCGTTCGACGTGGAGGCGTACCACGGGGCGACCGGCCGCTTCCGGTTCGACCCGGCCACCGGCGACACCACCAACCAGTTCATGACCGTCAACCGGGTGCAGAAGACGACCGAGATCGACCCGGACACCAAGAAGGAGAAGGTGGTCACCAAGTTCGTGCTGGCCGCCCGCCTCGAACTCCCGCCCGAACTGGCCGCCAAGCTGAAGTAACCCGCCGGAACCCGCCATGATCTTCGCCGCCGACCCGACGTTCCTCGAACAGTTCCTCCAGTTCACCCTGCTCGGGCTGACTTACGGCTGCCTGTACGCGCTCATCGCGCTCGGGTACACGATGGTGTACGGCATCGTCGAGCTGATCAACTTCGCCCACGGCGACCTGTTCATGCTCGGCGGCTTCCTCGGGCTGACCGTCCTCGGCCTGTTCGGGCTGACGGCGGAAGGGGCGGTGGCCGGGTCGTCGGTGGCGTACCTGGCGCTCGCCGTCGTCACCGCCATCGCCGCCAGCACCCTCTTCTGCGGCGGCCTGAACGTGGCCATCGACCGGGTGGTGTACCAGCCGTTGCGGAACGCCCCCAAGCTGGCCCCGCTGGTGTCGGCCATCGGCGTCAGCTTCCTCCTCATGAACGCCGGCCTGTTCTGGGGCGGGCCGCAGCCGGTCAAGTTCCCCGACGTGTACGCCAAGACGGCCGACGCCAACTTGAACGTCAACCTGCTCGACGGGTTCGCCACCGAGGTGCCCGCGTCCGGCGAGGAGTCCGACCCGCGGAAGATGCTCGGCCCGCTCGACACCGCCCACGTGCGAGTCACCCCCAAGAGTTTGCTGGTGTTCGCCGTCACCGTCCCCCTGATGATCGGGCTGACGCTGTTCGTGAAGTATTCCAAACTCGGCAAGGCGATGCGGGCGGTGGCCCAGAACCCGACGGCCGCCAAGCTGATGGGCATCAACACGGACGCCGTCATCCGCCTGACGTTCCTCATCGGCGGGGCGCTGGCCGGGGCGGGGAGCGTGGTGTACTGCCTGACGGTCGGCACGGTCAAGTTCGACATGGGCTACCAGAACGGGCTGTACGCCTTCACCGCGGCCGTGCTCGGCGGCATCGGGCGGCTGCCGGGGGCGGTGCTCGGCGGGCTGATCATCGGGCTGGTGAGCGCGTACGGGAGCGGGTTCGGTGACGAGCGGTGGAACGGCGCCCTCATCTTCGGCATCCTGATCGTGATCCTGGTGTTCCGCCCGACGGGTCTGCTCGGCTCGCCCGTGCGGGAGAAGGTGTGAGGTGGTTGGCGTACCCCCCACCCGGTTCGGTTGCTCCGCAACCTGAACCGACCTCCCCC
>JANNVG010000509.1:0-2820 GCA_031414395.1 Fimbriiglobus sp. | reverse complement strand
GGTGCCTTCTCCGGGGGCCGTTTTCGTTTCCACTGTAGCCGGCATCTGTGCGGCCGGTCTGATCCGGCCTCACAGCGGCCGGCTACAGGAAGGCAGGTGCCGTCATGCGGAAGCTCGCCAGCATCCAGACCGTCAACGCCGTCGAACCGATCCCGAACGCCGACGCCATCGAGCGGGTGCGGGTGCTCGGCTGGTGGGTGGTCGTGAAGAAGAACGAGTTCGCCGTCGGCGACGCGGTGGTGTACTGCGAGATCGACTCGCTGCTGCCCGAGGTGCCGGCGTTCGAGTTCCTGCGAAAGAACTGCTACCGCGCGGCCATCGTGCAGGGCGATCAAGAGTTCCAACGGGCCGGCTTCCGCATCAAGACTGTTCGCCTCCGCGGGCAGGTGTCGCAGGGCATCTGCTTCACGCTCGGCATTCTGCCGCCGGGCACGCCGACCGCCGAAGGCACCGACGTAACCGACGTGCTGAGCGTCATCAAGCACGACCCGCCGCCGCCGGCGAACATGGCCGGCCGGGTGAAAGGGGCCTTCCCGAGCTTCATCCCGAAGACCGACGAAACCCGCGTGCAGGTGCTGGAGAAGGTGCTGACTCTGCACCGTAGGAAGGTGTTCAACGTGACGGAGAAGCTAGACGGCTCGTCGTTCACCGCGTTATTGAGAGACGGCACGTTCGGCGTCTGTAGCCGCAACCTGCTGCTCGACGAGTCGGACGAATCGCACCTGTTCATTCAGGTGGCGAAGCGGCTCGAACTCGGTGCGGCGCTCGTGCGAATCCGCGACAAGTACGGGTTCGACCCGGCGATCCAGGGCGAGGTGATCGGCCCCGGCGTGCAAGGGAACAAGTACGCACTGCGGGCGGTGGAGCTGCGCGTCTTCAACCTGTTCGACATCTCGGGGAGCAGGTTGGTGGAGCACGAGAAGGTGCATGAGCTGTTGAAGGAGATGCGGCTGGAAGTGGTGCCGCCGCTCGGCAGCATCACGCTCAATCACGGCGTGGACGACCTCATCCGCGTGGCTGAGGGGGTGAGCGTGCTCAACCCGAAGGTGCAGCGGGAAGGGATCGTGCTTCGGCCACTGGCGGAGGAGTACGACGCCGAGATCGGCGGGCGTCTCAGCTTCAAGGCGATCAACCCGCAGTTCCTGTTGAAGTACGACGAGTGACGACCGTGTGGATTTGCCTGTTGTAGCCGGGGTCTGTGACCCCGGTCCGAACCGGCCTCACAGAGGCCGGCTACAGCATTCACCGAGGACGGCGATTCGGCCGGGCGCTCAATTCATGCGGGGCGAACAACCGCCGCCTGAACCGTCCGCAACTCCGACGCCGGGAGGGGCGTTCCCCTCTCCGAGGTCGTTTTGCGGTCGCACTCGGAATTCTGCGACGGTAGCATTTCTTCTGTGTGACAGCCCGGACGGAGATCGCGATGAACCGACGCACGTTTTTCAAAGCCACCACGGGCGTTCTGGTCGGCGGCCTGACCGCCGGCACCTGTTACGGCTACGCCGAAGCAGGCGGCTTTCAGGTGACGCGGCCGACGGTGGAGTTGCCAAAGCTGCCGACCGCGTTCGACGGCTTGCGGATCGCCTTCCTCGCCGACCTGCACCACGGCCCGTACACCGACCTGCCGTTCATCACGTCGGTCGTTCGCACCACGCTCGCACTCGCCCCGGACCTCATCGTGCTCGGTGGCGACTACTGTCTGCGGGAAGCCCGATACATCCGCCCGTGCTTCGAGGTGCTGAAATCACTCTCCGCCCCGCTCGGCGTGTTCGGCGTACTCGGCAACCACGACTACGCGCACGGCATCGACGAGACACACGCGGGGATGCGGGCCGCCGGCATCGAGGAGTTGACGAACCGCGGGGTGTGGCTGCGTCGAGAGAACGACAAGCTGCGACTGGCGGGCGTCGATGACCTGTGGTGGGGCAAGCCGGACGCCGAGCTGGCACTCGGCGAAGCGACCACTGCCGACGCCACAGTGCTCGTCAGTCACAACCCGGACTTCTGCGAAACGCTCCGCGACCCGCGGGTGGGGCTGGTGCTGAGCGGGCACACCCACGGCGGGCAGATCCGCGTGCCGGGGATGGTGAACCCGTTCATCCCGTCGAAGTACGGCGACAAGTATTCGCACGGGCTGGTCGAAGCGCCGGCCAGTCGGGTGTATGTGAGCCGAGGGCTGGGCGCGACCGGCCTGCCCGTTCGCTACAATTGCCCCCCGGAGTTGACCCTCCTGACCCTGTCGGCTCCGACGACCTGACACGAGGAGACAGCGATGCGGAACTGTGTGCTGGCAGTGGCGGCGGTGGTGGCCTTCGCTGCGACTGGCGTGGCAGCCGACAAGACGCCGCTGGAAGGGAAGTGGACCATCGAGAGCCTGACCCGCGACGGCAAGGCGGACGACGGCATGAAGGGGGCGACCCGCGTCCACGAGGGGGAGAAGTACACCATCACCCCGCCGATGGACTCGAAGGCGGCGACGACGGAAGGCACATTTACGGTGGACGCGGAGAAGAAGACCATCGACATGAAGCCGAGCAGCGGCACCTTCAAGGGGAAAACGCTGTTGGGTGTCTTCAAGCTGGACGGCGACACGCTGACGGTGGCGTTCGCCGAGGCCGAGCGGCCGAAGGGGTTCGAGAGCAAGGAGGGGAGCAAGGTGGTGGTGGCGGTGATGAAGAAGGCGAAGTGATTAGTGGAACCGGGAACGCACTGACCGGGGGAGTTTTTTTCACCCCGTCACTGCGTGGCCGGTTCCAGCCTTATACGAACCAACACATGCCCGTCGGTGGTTGGGTCACATAGATCCGCGGGCGGGGGGTG
>JANNVG010000508.1:0-12488 GCA_031414395.1 Fimbriiglobus sp. | reverse complement strand
GGGGGGGGGCTGGGGGGTTCACCGACCCCGGACGCGCCGCATGCTTGCCCTCGGGTCAACCCCCCCCGCCGCCCCCGCTTCCGGCTCGTGCCCGAAACCCAATCGGTTCACCCGGCCCGAACGCGGGCGAGCTGGCGGATGACGTCGGCCAGCGAGTCGTCCTGGTACGGCTTCAGCAGGTACGCCGACGCGCCCAGGTCCATCGCCTTGCGGCGGTGCTTGTCGGTCGCACGGGAGGTAATCACCACCACCGGCAGGGCGGCCATGCCCGCCGTCCCGCGGATCGAGCCGAGCAGCTCGTACCCGTCCATCCGCGGCATCTCCAGGTCGCTCAGCACGATGTCGGGCAGCGGCCCGCGGCGGAGCAGTTCGAGCGCGTCGGCCCCGTCCTTCGCCGTCGTCGCCGCCCACCCGCACCGCTCCACCAGCCGGGTGAGCACCCGCCGCACGCTCGGCGAGTCGTCCACCACCAGCACGTTCAGCCCGCCGCGGGTGCGGCTCGGCGTGGCCTCGGTGCGGACCGGAGCCGCCGCACGCATCGCCGCCGGGCGGATCAGTTCGGCCGGGTTCAGGATGAGCACCACCCGCCCGTCGCCGGTGAGCGTGGACCCCGTCACGCCGGGCACCCGCTTCAGGTGCGACCCCAGCCCCTTCACCACGATCTCCCGCCCGCCGAGCAGGGTGTCCACCACCACCGCGGCGCGGCGGTCGCCGGCCCGCACCAGCAGCACCGGCGGCTTGGCGGTCGGTTCGTCGGCCGACGGCGGCAGCCGCAGGGCGGCCGACAGCCGCACCACCGGGTACACCTGATCGCCCACCCGCATGAGCGGCTCGCGGCCGATCTTTTCCAGGTCGGCGTCTTCCAATCGGCGGATGTGTTCGACGGCGTCTTGTGGGATGGCGAACGTCTGCCCGTTGGCGGTGACGAGCAGCGCCCGCGTGACGGCCAGCGTCATCGGCAGCCGCACCACGAACGTCGTCCCGCGGCCGGGCTGCGATTGCACCGTCACGGTGCCCTTCAGCCCCTCCACTTTCGACCGCACTACGTCTAGCCCGACCCCGCGGCCGGACAGCTCGCTCACCACGTCCCGCGTGGTGAACCCCGGCGCGAACAGGAACTGGAACAGTTCCTCGTCCGGCATCCGGTCGGCGTCGTCGGGAGTCGTCAAACCGCGCTCGACCGCCTTCGCCCGCACCGCGGCCGGGTCGATGCCCCGCCCGTCGTCGGCGAGTTCCAGCACCACGCTGCCGCCCTCGTGCCCGGCCTTCAACCGGATGGTGCCGTGCGCCGGCTTGCCCAGCGCGGCCCGCACCTCCGGCGTTTCCAGCCCGTGATCGACGGCGTTCCGCAGCAGGTGCAACAGCGGGTCGGCCATCGCGTCCAGCACCGTCTTGTCGAGGCCGGTGTGTTCGCCTTCGATCAGCAGTTCGGCCTGCTTGCCGGTCTGCTGCGCGGCAGTCCGCACGGTGCGTTGAAGTTTGCTCGCGGTCGTGCCGAGGGGCACCATCCGCAGCTTCATCAGCCGGTCTTCGATCTCACCGGTGAGCCGCGCCTGGCGGGTCAACAGGCCGTCGAGGTCGGTGCGCAGGTGGCCGAGTTCACCGCCCAGCGTCTGCACGTCGGCGGTCGCTTCGGCCAGGTCGCGGCTGATCAGGTGGAACTCGGTGTAGCGGTCGAGTTCCAGGTCATCGAACCCTTCGACCGTTTTGCCCGCCTTGCCGCCGGCCAGCGCCATCGCCTCGAAGCCCACTTCCAGCTTCGCCGACGACCGCCGCAACCGTGTGGTGCTCGGCTCCATTTCGGTGAGCAGGCGGGCGAAGTCGGACGACCGCTGCTCGAACGACGTGCGGGCGATGACCAGCTCGCCGATCAGCTTGCCGAGTTCGTCGAGCTTGCCGATGGGCACTCGCACCGACGCCTCGGCCGTACGAACGGCGGTTCGCGCGTCGGCCTTCTCGGGCGTCGGCGGCGCGGCCACTGCGGGCGCGGATTCAATCACGGCGGTCGGCGAGTCGGGCGCGCCCACCGCGAGCGCCGCATCGAGTCGGGCGAACAGCGGGGCGAACCCGTCGGGCGTCGGCCGGCCGTTCACCACGTCGTCGATGGCGTCGGTGGCGGCCAGCAGCGTGTCCACTTCGTCGGGCGTGGCCACCCGCTCGGCCTCGTAGTACAGGTCGAGAAGGTCTTCCATCCGGTGGGCGAGGGCGGTCACGTCCTTCAAGCCCACGAGCGCGGCGGACCCTTTCAGCGTGTGAGCCGACCGCCGCACCTGTTGCCAGCGGTCGCGGTCGCCCGGCTCTTTGCGGGCGGCCACCAGCAGGCCGGACATCGACCGCAGGTGTTCATCCGCTTCGACGCGGAACACTTCGAGCAACTCGGCCACCGGGTCGGGCAGGTTCAGCGGCAGTGATGCGGGCGTGCGCGGCGGGGGCGGGGCGATGAACGCGGTGGGCGGGTTGACCGACACGGCGAAGTCGGGGATGGGCAGGTCGTCGTCGGCGAGCGTGTCGTCGGTCGAGCCGAACGGCGGCGGCGTGGAAAGCAGGTCGTCGGGTGCGGCGAACGTGACCCGCGACGGGAAGAGCGAGGGCATGACTGCGTCGCCGGCGAGGACGGCGAGCGCGTCGCTCGCCAGGCCGACGATCAGCCCCTCGTCGAGCGAGTCGTCGCGCACGCCGTCCAGGTACGTTTCGACCGCCTGCACGCCGGTCTCGAGTGCGGCGTACACGTAGGGCGAACCGGGCAGCACGCCCAGTTGCAGCCGCTCGATGACGGCTTCCAACTGGTACGCGATGTGGCTCAGGCCGGACAGCCCGACGAGCGCGGCGGCCCCCTTGATGGTGTGCGTGCCCCGCTGGACCTCTTCCAGCGCGTCGGGGCGGTCGGGGGCAGCGCGGAACCGCTCCAGCCCGTCGCGGACGGCCGGCAGGTAGCCGCGGGCTTCGTCCAGGAAGCCGAGCAGGGTGTCGCGGTCGATGGCGGAAGTCATCGGTGGGGGATCCGTAGGGGGGCGGTCCGGCTTGGCTGTAGCCGGCCTCTGTGAGGCCGGTCGGGACCGGGGTCACAGACCCCGGCTACAATCCACGGGCGTTACCGCACGCCGGCCGGGCGGCGGCCGATGCCGCTCGCCTGGTCGCCGGCCGCGGCGGTGGCGTAAGACGCCGGCAGGCGGAAGCGGGCGACCGACTCCCGCAGCTCGTCGGCCAGCCGCGCGAGCGTGTCCACCGACTCGGCCGTCTGCTTGGTGCCCACGGCCGTCTGCTGGGTGATGGTGTTGATGTCGCCCATCGACCGCGTCAGGGCTTCCGACCCGCGGGCCTGCTGCTTGGCCGACAGGGAGATGGACTCGATCAGTTCGGCCAGCCGCACGGCCACCTGCTCGATCTCGTTCAGCGACTGCCCGGCCGACGCCGCCACCTTCGACCCGCTCACCACCTCCTGAATGTTCTTCTCCATGGCGGCCACCGCTTCGGTCGTTTCCCCTTGCACGGCCCGCACCAGCCCGGCGATCTTCTTCGTCGCCTCGGTGCTCCGCACGGCCAGCCGCTCCACCTCCTCGGCCACCACGGCGAACCCGCGGCCGGCGTCGCCCGCCGCCGCCGCCTGGATGCTGGCGTTCAGGGCCAGGATGCTCGTGCGGTCGGCGATGTCGTCGATGAGCTGCACGATCTGGCCGATCTCCTGCGTCGTCTCGCCCAGCCGCTTGATCCGCTTGCTCGTCTCCTGGGCCTGCTCGCGGATGCGGGTCATGCCGTCGATGGTGCTCCTCACCGCCTCGTTCCCCTGGCGGGCGGCCGACAGCGCCTTCTGGGCCACCGCGGTGGACGTGACCACCTTCTCGGACACCTGCTGAATGCTGGCGGCCATCTCGCTGATGGCGGCCGACGTGCCGGTGATCTGCTCGGCCTGGCTCTCCGCCCCGCCGGCCAGGTGCTCGGCCGACGTGTGAATCTGCGTGGCGGCGGTGGACACTTGCAGCGACGTGGTCTGCACGTTCGAGATGATCTTCCGCAGTTGCTCCATCATGTAGTTGAAGCTGTCGGCGATGGCCCCGGTCATGTCGGCGGTCACTTCGGCCTCCTTCGTCAGGTCGCCGTCGGCCACCCCGCCCACCTCGTCCAGCAGCTTCATGATGTTCCGCTGGATCTCCTCCTTCTCGCCCCGCGACTGCACCAGGGCGAGGACGTCGTCGAGCATCGTGTTCAACCCGCCGGCCATCTGGCCGACCTCGTCGGTACTGTTCACCACCGCCCGCGAGGTGAAGTCGCCGCCGGCGATCTTGCCGAACAGCACGTTCATCTCGCCGACCGGCTTGGTGATCGACCGGGCGACGAACACGGCCACCGCCGCCACCGCCAGCAGGCCGAGGGCGGTGCCGAGGAGGGCGAACAGGTTCGTCTGCGAATACCCGCCGGCCCGCTTCTCCAGCAGCTCCACCAGCAGCGGGTCGAAGGTGTCGTACAGCTTGGCCGAGGCGGTCACGGCCGCGGCGCCGGAAGCGTGCGCTTCGGCCGCGGTGATTGCCTTGCCGTCCGTCGCCCCGCGCACCTTGCCCACGAACTCGTCCACCGCCTTCGAGTACCCGTCTTGCGCGGTCTCCATCTTGCCCTTCAGCGCGGTCGGGTTGTACGCCACCGCACGGCCCGTCTCCTTCTCGATGTTCTCCTTCGTCGCTTGCACCTTCCCGAGTTGCACGTTCACGTCGATGACTTCTTGCTGGCTGAACGTCACTTTGCCGTCCGGGCTGCGGGCGGCGGCGGCGGCCACGATGGCTTGCAGCTTGGCCACCTCCTCCGACCCGAGCAGGCTGTTCGCCAGCATCATGTCTTGCAGGTAGTAGGTGTCGGCCACCGGGTCGAGAATCAGGTTCGAGATCTCCCACACGTCCGACACCAGCGTTTGCAGTTGGGCGATGACGGCCGAGTGCAGGGCGAAGCTGTCGGCCGGGGTGGTCGTGGTGCCGCGGCCCTTCAGCGCGGTCCACTCGTCCTTCACCTTCTGCCACGACCGCCGCTCGCCCGTCTTGAACTCGGCGCCCATCCGGGCCTCGGCCTTGTCCGCTTCCGCGATGGTGTCTTCGATCTGCCCGCCCGTCTTGGTCAGTTCAGCCTGGGCGGTCTTGTCACCCGCAGCCACCCGCCCGGCGAGCGAGCGGTGCCGGCCGAGCTGCACGTTCAGATCCTTCAGCGGGCGGAGGAACTCGGCCCCGCGGACTTCGGCCTTGGCCACGCCGATGTCCTTGTTGTTCTGCACCACCACGAGGTAGAGCAGGGCGGCCACCGGCACCAGGAACGGCGCGGCGATGAGGGCACACTTCTGCCACAGTTTCATGTGGCGGAAACTGAACCAGGACTTCCAGGCGGACTGAGCCATGACGGGCCTCGCGGGGTCGGGGTGGGGATGCAGTCGGGGTTGCAGGATGTAGGGCGGGCCGAGCCGGTCCGTCAGGACCGCGAGCCACGCCGTCCGTTCGACGAGCCGCGACCGCCAGGGAGCGGGGTACTCGAGACCGCTCCCTGGCGGTCGCGGCTCGTATTGACGCCTGTGGGTTGGCGGCGGGGCTTGTCTCGCTCCGCTCGACGGCGGCCTGCCCTACCATTCGGTCACGCCGTCACGGCGTGCAGTTCGTCCGAGCGGAGCAGCCGTTCCAAATCCAGCCGCGGGATGAGCCGCTGCTGGTGTTCGCACACGCCGGCCAGGAACGGGGCGACGCGGTCGCCCTCCAGGCCGGGCGGCAGGGCCGGGCCGTCGGTCGGCAGGCGGCGGATGCTGGCCACCTCGTCCACCAGCAGGCCGACCACCAGTTCGCCGTCGGCGGTGTGCGCGATGAGCAGCCCGCGGCGGGTCGAGGTCGGGGTCTCGTCCAGGTGCAGGAAGCCGGGCAGATCGACCACCGACACCACGTCGCCCCGCACGTTTGTTAACCCGACCAGCCAGCCGGGGGTGCCGGGCACCGGGGTGACGGCCGGCGGGCGGATGACTTCCCGCACTTGACTGATGGGCACGGCGAAGCGGGTGCCGGCGATGTCGAACAGCACGTGCCGTTCGCCCTGCACGGCCTGCGCCGCCGGCCGCTGCCAGTCGTCCGGCACGCCGGACTGCACGGCCGTCAGCACGGCGTCGAGCGACGACCCGCCGGCGCGGGGGTCGATCTCGCACCACAAGCTGCCGCCGGTGTTGGCCGTCAGCCCGCCGGCCGACTCCGCCCCGGCCCGCAGCCACGCCAGGCCGGGCGCCTGCCCGCGGACGCGGGTGGTGAGCGTGCGGGTCTCGCCCGCCTTCAGGTCCGTCGCCGGCCAGTCGATCCGCTTGCCCGCTTCGTTGCCAATGGCCAGTTCGTCGGGCAGTGCCAGCCACACGCTCACGCCCCGCACGTCGGTGACGGAGCGGTTGTGAACGGTCACGCCGATGTCGGTCTCGGCGTCGGCCAGCACCGTCTTGTCGTGAACCAGCTCGACGGCGATTTCCGCGGCGAACGCGGTGGCAGTGAACTCGACCGTCGTAGACACATCGTCGGCGTCGGCGGAAATTCGCCAGGTGGACGGGCCGGCCCAATCGGGCGTCAGCGTCAGCTCGCAGGTGGCGGACTCGCCGGGGGCGAGCGGGGCGAGTTCGGCCACCAGTTCGGGCGGGCCGGTCGGCCCGGTCAGCCGCACGCGGATGTCGGTGGTGATCGCTTCGCCGGTGTTCGTGACGGTCAGTGTCGCGGGGAAGGCTTCGCCCGCCGGCACCTCGTTCGGCCCGGATGCGGTGGCGGACAGTTCGGCGGTCGCGTCGCGGGTGAAGGTGAATTCGGCGTCGGCGAGCGGATCAACACGGGCGTGCGTGGTCAGGATGAACTTGGCCCGCAGCTCGCACACGTCGCCGGCCGCCAGGTCGCCCAGTTCCCACACCAGTCGGCCGGCTTCGGACCGCATCGGCCGGTTGCCCGTCACCCGCTTCACGCGATCCGGCACGGGCAACGACACGACGGCCGCTCCCGCCCCGCGGGTGGCGTAGGCCCTCACCAGCATCCGCACGTGCAGCCGGTCGCCGCGCTGTTCGACTTCGACCGGCAGCGCGCGGACGACACGCGAGGATGCGGCGACCAGCGGCGGCGCGAGCGCCACCGTTCGCACGGGGGGCGGGGTGACGGCCGGCGGCGCCGGGTCGCGGAACCGCGGGGCCGGCATCGGCGTCACCGTCAGGTCCACCACCTCGGGCGGGTCGGGCAAGTCGGGCAGGCCCGCCCACACGTCGTCGGGCAGGTCGGGCAGGTCGGGCAGGTCGGACGGGAAGCCCGCCGCCGGCTCGTCCAGTCCGTCGAGGAAGTCGGGGGTGTCGGCGGTGGGCATCGCAACTCCGGATCGGGCGTGTCGGCGTGGGGCCAGAGTCAGATGAGCCGCTTCTGTCGCCGGGGTCTGTGACCCCGGTTCCGACCGGCCTCACAGAGGCCGGCTCCAGCAAGACATCATTGCCGGCCGAAGTCAGATGAGCTTGGCGACGGCCGACTGCAGTTCGGCTTCAGTGAACGGCTTGGTCATGTACGCGTCGGCCCCCTGCTTCATGCCCCAGAACTTGTCGCTGTCCTGGCTCTTGCTGGTGAGCAGCAGCACCTTGATGTTCTGGGTGGCCGGGGTGCTCTTCAGGTGGCGGCACACCTGGAAGCCGTTCTTCTTGGGCATGACCACGTCCAGCACCACCACCTTGGGCGACTCGCGGGTGGCCTTGTCGATGGCGTCGTCGCCGTCCACGGCGGTGATGACGCGGTAGCCCCGCGCTTGCAGGGCGGCGGCCACCATCTTCTGCTCGGTCGGGCTGTCGTCGGCGACGAGAATGATCTCGTTCGGCATGGGGTCTCACTCCGTGTGAGGGGGGAAACATCCGAACGGCGTAACCCCGCCGTCGAGGGCCGGCGCGCGCCGGGTCGTGTTCAGCCGCCCTGCACCGGCACCAGCTTGGCGACGGCTTTGAGCAGGCGGTCGGGGTCGAACGGTTTGGTCAGGTACTCGGCCGCCCCGGCCCACTGGCCGCGGAGCTTGTTGAAGAAGCCGTCCTTGCCGGTGAGGAAGATGACCGGCACTTTGGCCGTCTCGGGACTGGTGCGGAACAGCTTGCACAGCTCGAACCCGTCCATGCCGGGCATGTTCACGTCGAGCAGGAACAGCTTGGGCGCGCCGCTCAGCCGCACCCGCTCGGCCGCCTCGTACCCGTCGCCCGATTCCACCACCTGATAGCCGGCGGCGGTGAGCGTGGCGGACACCAGCTTGCGGACGGTCGGGCTGTCGTCCACCACCAGCACCTGCGGGCGGGGGGCGGCGGCGCGGGCGGCGCGGTAGTTGGCCAGCCGCTCGACGGCGACCGACATGCGGGAGTCGGCGGTGCGGACGCTGCCGGCCGACCGCAGGGTGGTGATGGCCTCGTCCATGTGCCCCAGGTTCAGGTAGGCCAGGCCGAGGGCGTAGGCGGCGGCCGGCGTCGGCCGGGCCGTCAGGGCGGCGTACAGGCGGTGGGCGGCGGCCTCCAGTTGCGGGCGGTCGGCGGCGGTCGGCTTGTCGAACGCGGCCGGGTTGTCGAGCGACACGACCGCCTTGCAGCCGGGGCAGACGGCCTCCTTCTGGAACGACGTGCGGTCGCACAGCGGGCACGCCCACACCGCCTTCGCCTGCGCCTCGAACTTGGCCAGCCCCTGCCGCGCCCGCGAGTTCTTCGGGTTCAGGGCGAGGACCGCCCGCAGGCACTTGCACCCCTCCTCGGGCGACTCCTCCACCCCCGCCCGCCACAGCCACGCCGTCTCGTTCTTCGGCGCCAGGGCGGTGGCCTCCCGCAGCCACGCCCGCGCCTTGTCTTTGTCCCCGCGCTTGACGGCGGCGGCCCCGGCCCGCACGAGCGTGTCCGGCAGGGCGGCCGTGGCGTGCCGGCTGGTCGGGTCGATGGCCAGCACCTTCCGCAGACAGTCGATGGCCTCGGTCGGGTCGTCCACCGCGCTGGCCAGCCACAGCCACGCCAGCCCGTTCCGCGGCTCGCGGGCGGTCACCAGCCGCAGCAGCGACTGGCCGTTCGCCTTGTCGCCGCCACGCACGCAAGCAATCCCGTCGCGCAAGTGCTGCGCGGTCGTCGCTTCGGTGAGCACCGCTTCTCCCTCCCTGCGACCGATGTGCGAGCGTCGGCCAGTCAGTCTGGAAATCCCGCAGAATGTGGAAGGGTGGGACGCGGGCTGCGCCTTGTCAACACCCGTGACAGATTAATCGTGGGGGGGGGGGAGACGTGGAGGAGAACCACCGCGTGCGATTCGGAAAAATGAACCCGGGGCCGAAGACGGGGCGGGAGGATTCGGGCGCGGGCGGAGAATTCGCGTGACACTGTGCGGACGTGCGTGCGGGCGGCGACTCATCCCGCCAACGAGTTCGACGTGTCGCCCGACCGCGTGACGGGCGTGTTCGACCTGCGGGACGCGACGGTGGTGATCCCGAACCTGACGGCCCTGGCGACGACGAAACTGGAACCGCCCGCGGAGCGTGCGGCGACTTTCGTGGGCCACGTCCTCACCGCTTCTCGGCGGCGGCGAGGAGGGATTTCGCGTCGGCCACCGCCTTCTTGATGGCGTCGTCCTTCTCGTCGTCGTACAGGTCGATCAGGTCGCGGCAGGCGTTCCGCACCTCCCGCGGGCCGGTCAGGTCTTTGTTGTCCTCCTTCGCCTTCTCCCACCGCTCGGTCGCCGCTTGCACCCGCTTGGTCACGGCGTCCACCCGCCTGGCGGCGGCTTCGGCCTCTTTGTCTTTGTCCGGGCGGGTGGTGGCGCGGCGGTCGGCGGCGAGCAGGAACCACCGCAGGTTGGGCAAGTCCGCCAGGTGCGAACTCACGATGCCGTCCCACACCCGGCTCGCCTTGGCGGTGTCGCCGAACGCCTCCAGCCGCACCGCCCGGAAGGCGTTCAACTCCGGGTCGGACGGGTTGCCGGTCGGGAACTCCTCGTTCATGCGGGCGGTGTCCAGCTTCCGCTGCACCTGGGCGTACAGGGCGGGCACGGCGTCGATGTCGGCCAGCCGCTTCTCGGCCACCCACTTGTTCGGCGTGTACCGCATGGCGTCGTCGTCGCCCACCTTCGCCCAGTCCGGGTCGGGCACCTTCTCCTTCACGAACTGCCAGTGCTTCTTCGCGTCGGCCAGCTTGCCGGCGCGCTCGGCGTCGATTGCAGCCCAGATGTTCTTCATCACCGCGTCGTCTTCCCCCTGGTCTTCCCGTGTGGGAATCTCGGTCGCCGGTGAGCCGTCCGGCCGAACCGTTCGCTTCCGCAAGCTGTTCTCGATGTATTTCGTCTGGGCGGTCTTGTAGATGCCCTTCGCCTCGTCCACGCTCGGGTGGCCGGAGGTGCCGTACTCCTTGAGGAATTCGCGGGCGGCCTCCCGCTTGTTCTCCTCTGAAGCCGCCTTCAATTGGGCGAGCGCCTTCTCCGGCGACGCCGGCCACATGAGCCACACGCCGATGCCCACTAGCCCGGCCAGCACCACGCCCAGCCCGGCCGCCTTCACCCACGTCTGTTGCAGCAGCGGGGCCGCCTTCTTCTTTTTCTTCCTCTTCCCCTTGAGTGCCCGCGCCGCCTCGCGGTCGGCGTCGGTCGGCTTGTCGTCCGACGTCTTGCGGTCCACCCGGCGGGCGGTGGCCACGTCCAGGCCGGCGCTCTGGAGGCTCTCCACCTTCGCCTCGATCTCCTCGATCATCCGCTTCACCGTGGCCGCGTCGTACGGCCGCGTCTCGGGGGCCTTCTCCAGCAGGTGCATGATCAGGTTGTCCACCCACACCGGCATGTCCGGCATCAGGCGGCCGGGCCGCACGGCCGTCTCGTTCACGTGCTTCAGGAACATGTCCATCGTCGTCTCGGCGAAGAACGGCTTCTTCCCCGTAATCAGCTCGTACATGACCACGCCGAGGGAGTACAAGTCCGACTTGGCGGACAGGTCTTTGGCCCCGCGGCACTGCTCGGGCGACATGTACGCGGCCGTGCCGATGGTGCTGTTCGCCCCGGTCAGGGCGGTCACGTCGGTGTCCTTGGCGATGCCGAAGTCGGCCAGCTTGAGCACGCCTTGCGGCGTGATCATCAGGTTGGACGGCTTCAGGTCGCGGTGGATGATGCCCTTGTCGTGGGCGTGCTGGAGGGCGTCGCACAACTGCTTGGCGTACCCGAACACCTCCTCCCAGCCGAGCCGCCCGCGGCGGGTGAGGGCCTTGTCCATCGGCTCGCCGTCCACGAACTCCATGATGATGTACGGGGTACCGCGGAAGTGCCCGGTGCCGAACAGCCGCACGATGTGCGGGTGCTTGAGCTGCTGGAGGATGGCGCTCTCGCGGGTGAACCGCTTCATGGCGGATTCGTTCCCGAGGAGGCCGAGGGAGACCATCTTGAGGGCGACCGGCCGCACCTTCCCGCCGGCCGTCAGCCGCCCCAGGTAGACGGTGCCCATGGCCCCGCTGCCCAGCTCCTTCTCGATGAGGATTGCCCCTTTGGCCGCGTTGCCGAGGGTCTGTCCGACGAGCATGACAGTGAATCCGAATGAATGGAGACCTCACCCCCCCGTCCCCCCCTACCGAAGTGGAGAGGGGGTGTTCTAAGGGGGTGCGCTTCTTCTCAACTGGAACCCCGAACGCAGTGAGTGGGGTGCAACCACCCACCCGGTCCGTTCCCGGTTCCACCTTCAACCACCCCCTCCCCATGAGATGGAGAGGGGGACGGGGGGTGAGGTTTCGCCACCACCGTCCGGACATTCTAAGGGCGGTCGGCCGGATCGCACGCCCCGCTCTTCCCCGCCCACCTAGAATTGGGGGATGAGCACCACACCACCCGACCCGTTGCCGCCGGCCGGCCATTCGCCCGAACCGGCCATCACCTTCTGGGGGGCGGCCAGCAGCGTGAGCGGGTCGATGCACCTGACCGACGCCGCCGGCCGCCGCATCCTCCTCGACTGCGGGCTGAACCAGGGCCGCCGCGAGGAGACCCGACAGCGGAACGGGCGGTTCCCGTTCCACCCGGACCAGATCGACGCCGTCATCATCAGCCACGCGCACATCGACCACAGCGGCAACCTGCCCACGCTCGTGCGGCAGGGGTTCGCCGGCCCGGTGTACGTGACGCCCGCCACGCACGACCTGCTGGCCGTCATGCTCCGCGACTCGGCGAAAATTCAAGAAGAAGAAGCCGCCCACATCAACATCGCCCGCAACTACGCCGAGCCGTGGGTGCAGCCGCTGTACACCTACGCCGACGTGGACCGCGCGCTCGACCGGCTGGTGAGCGTGAAGTACGGGCAACTGACGGACCTGGGCGGCGGGGTCGGGTTCAAGTTCATCGAGGCCGGGCACATCCTCGGGTCGGCGATGGTGCACATGACCGCGCCGGGGGCGGAGGGGCGGCGGAGCCTCACGTTCAGCGGCGACCTGGGGCGGCGGGGCATCCCCCTGCTGAAGCCGACCGGCGACATCCCCGCGGCCGACCTGCTGGTGTGCGAATCCA
>JANNVG010000507.1:0-2864 GCA_031414395.1 Fimbriiglobus sp. | reverse complement strand
GCTTCGCCGACAGCAGCCCGAGCACCGGCAGCAGGGGAGTGAACCCCTTCTCGCCGTCCCAGTGGGCGTCGACGATCTTGATGTGCCCCGGCCCCACGCTCCCCTTGCCCATGATCGCGTCGAGCGCCACCCACCCGCCATCGGCGTACACCTCGAACCACATGTGGTACGCCAACTGCGCCCCGCCGTCGCGGGTCGGGGCGTACACCAGCCCGAGGGTCGTCTTCGCCGGCACGCCCAGCGCCCGACACATGCCCGCCGCCAGCATGGAATGTTCCGTGCAGTCGCCGGTCAACTCCTTCGCCACCGTCTTGCAGCTCGCCATCGCCTGACTGAACTCCACCTGCCGCATGTTCTTGTTCACCCACGTTTCCACCGCCTTCGCCTTCTCCCAGTCCGAAGCCGTGTTCGGCAACCCGGCCACCGCCGCCGCCGCGTGCTTCTTCACCAGGTCGTTGTTCCAGTCGATGTAGTACGAGTCCGACAGGTACGCTTTGCCGGGGGCGAGCGGGGGCACGTTCGGCTTCACCGGCTTGCGAATGGCGGTCACGCGGATTTCGACCGTGCGGGCTTTCTCGTCCAGCACCTTCACCGTCTGGCGGGCGTCGGTGGCGAAGGCTTTGTCGAGCGGGATGTCGTCGCCCAGCGTGGCGATGTACGTGACCGTGTCCTTGTCGTGGATGCCGGGCAGCGTGGCGGGCAGCTTGATCGACTGCACGTCGGCCAAGTCCAGGTACTTGGTCGGCTTGGCCAGTGCCACCTCGCGGGTGGTGCGGCGGGCGGTCAGCGTCCCGCCGAGCGGGGGCATGTCCGATTCCAGCGCGAGCGGTTCGTAGCTGATCGGGTCGAGCCAGTAGGTGATGGGCGGCTGCTTGAAGTCGCCCTGCTCGGTCTTCACCGGCGTCATCTCCTGGATCACCTTTACCATCTTCTGCTTCTTGCCGGTGCCGAAGGGGTCCACCTCTTCCGTGCCGATCACCTTCATCTTGAACGTGATGACGGCGTTGAACATGCCGAAGTACGTTTGGTACTCGATGGCGGTGCCGGCCTTCGGCTTCATGTCGCGCAGCAGGGTGGCTTCCTTCGCCACGCCGACGACGCCCTCCGGCCACTTCACGGTTTCTTTGCCGTTGCCGCCCGCGCCGGTGATGCTCACCTCCAGCCCCTTGTCGGTGACGACGCCGGTCATTTCGAGCATCTGGTTCTTGCCCACCCCCTGCCGGCGGTCGGTGCGAAGGATCACGCCGTCGGCCGTCTCGATGGTCGATTCCTCCGTCCACTGCTCGACCGGCTCGCCGAACCGGGCGATCTGGAGGGTCAGCCGCTTGGAGCCGTACAGCACCTTCTTGCCGTTCCGGTCGTACTCCCGCACCAGGGTGTGCAGGTAGCCCACCTTGCACCCGCGGCAGTACGCCGAGTCGTAGGTGTCGATGAGGATTTTGCCGTCCTCCACCTTTTCCGGCTCAGGTTGTGCGGGCTTACCTCCACCGGGCGCGGGCTTGGTGGGGTCCGTCGGCGGCGGGTCTTTCGCCCCCTTGCCGATGATAGTGATGGTCGGGATGCCGTCGTTCGTCTCCACGCGGGAGGTGCCGAGCGGGGCGGGCAGCAGTTTCGACGCCTCCGCCTTGTTCGGGGCGAACACGAGGAAGCCGGGGAACTTCGGGTCGCTCCCCTTCAGCACGCTGATGCGGCCGGGCGTGGCCGGTTCGCCGGTGGTGGGCGTGGTCGGCTTCTTCGGCTCGAACACGATGGTGCCGGGCGGCACGGGCTTCGGCGGCGGCAGCGGTTGACCCGCCACAGCCGACGTGAGGGCGAGCAGGGCGGCGAGCGGGAGCAGGTGGCGCACGGGTTGCCCTCGACGACGGACTGGTTTGGTTATCGTACCAAACGGCCGGCGGTCTAGTCTGTGAGTGATGGCGGGGTGACAGAAACGTCCGGCACAGCCCGCGCGACCTACCCGGCCCCCGCCGCCGCCCCCGCGCCCGCGACCGGCATCCGCGGAACCGTCGGCAAACGGGGAGAAATCGTGCTAGGGTGGAACAGAACGGCGTAGAATGGCGTGCCTTCCCACCGACCGCCCGGACGAAAGTTGGGTATGGTTTGAAGGCAACGGCGCCCCGCTCCGCACCACCGCTCATCACCCCCTCGCCGACCTGCCCCCAGAACTCGGGTGCCGCCACCCTCCCGCGGAGAGGTCGATTCGTGAACTCGGACTTGCTCACCGAACACCTGGCCACCTACCGCTACGGCGCGTTCGAACTGACCGACGCCGTGCGGCCCGGTCCCACCCTGCCCATCCTGCCGCGGGAGGGCTACCGGGTCCGCATCTACCGCGACAGGGCGGCCGAACTGCGGCTGCCCATGCTGTCCGCGTCGGTGTCCGCCGAGAAGCTGTTCGACTGCTTCCTGGACCTGCTCAAGCCGCTCGGCAGTCTGGTGCACGTGGTGCTCGAGACCAGCCACAACCGCGACGCCGACGACCACCTGGACTTCCGCCGCACGCACATCGACCGCGCCGTGTTCGCCAGCCACTGCTGCGAGTTCGAGGACTTGCTGCTGAACGACGGCTGCACGGGGGTGGCGGTGCTGAGCACCCGCGGGCCGCTGGAGGTGCAGTTCGACGAGCACAAGCTGATCCACGTGTACGCGCCGGAGTTGAAGCGGTTCCGCAAGGTGCTGCGGCGGTACGGGGTGACGCGGACGCCGGACCTGCAACTGATTACCGACGGCGAACACCTGCACCACACGACGGACGACTACGAGGACACGTTCAAGCAGCTCTGCACCCGCACGGGCGTGGCCGAGTTCGACCGCGTGCTGAGCGACGAGTAGTACGGCGAACGGCGCGACGTGAGTCCGCCGGT
>JANNVG010000506.1:0-2342 GCA_031414395.1 Fimbriiglobus sp. | reverse complement strand
GAAGGACGGATTCTATGAGTAAACCAGTTTGGATGTAATTGAGCCGATCTGGAAGCCGCAGCGTTTATACCGGCATACGTATTTCAGTTTTTGTTGTTTTCATTCCTTGTTCATCCGCGCTCAAATCCGCGTCAACGGGGTGCCAACTCCCTCATTCCAGCTACGAACGCCGCGTAATCCTCGGGCGTGTCCACCCCGCGGTGGGCGGTCGGGATCACGCCGATCTGGATGTGGATGCCGCAGGCGAGCGCCCGCAGTTGCTCCAACTTCTCGGACACTTCCAGCGGGTGCGGCGGGGTGGCGGCCAGCTTCAGCAGCACGTCGCGGCGGTAAGCGTAAACACCCAGGTGGTGTAAGAACTGATCCGACGGAATGACCGGCTCGGCGTCGCGCACAAACGGGATCGGGCTGCGGCTGAAGTAGAGCGCCCGGCCGGTGTCGGCCCGCACCGCCTTCACCACGTTCGGGCTGTGGAAGTCGGCGAGCGACTTGACCGGCGTGGCGAGCGTGGACATCCCCGCACCGGGGTCGTCGGCCAGCATCTTCAGCAGGAGTTGCACGCCGGCCGGGTCGAACTGCGGCTCGTCGCCTTGCAGGTTCACGATGATGTCGGCATCGAGGCCGGACGCGACTTCGGCGATGCGATCCGTGCCGCTCGGGTGGTCGGCCCGCGTCATCACCGCCCGTCCGCCGAACGACTGCACCGCGTCGAAAATGCGCGGGTCGTCGGTGGCGACGAACACCGGCCCGACGGCCGCTTCCACCGCCCGCTCGTACACGTGCTGCACAAGGAATTTGCCGGTGGCGTTCAGCAGCGGCTTGCCCGGCAGGCGGGTGGACGCGAACCGGGCGGGGATCACGACGGCGGCGGTGGTCATTGGTGGAGTCGGTCTTCGGAACTGGTGGCCGGAGCGGTTCGTCGCCTCACTGAATGCTGGTCATCGAAAAGCCGTTATTCCCATGCCCGGCGCGGCGGTTCACCTGAACGAACAGGCCGTTCGGCCCCACCACGTTCGTCAGCGTGTGCGCCTGCGTCACATAGTTCCAGCTCGAGTTCCGATACAGGAGGAAGTTGAACGCGTTGGGAGCGTTCCCGTTCAAGCCGAGGACGCCGTAGTCGTCGTAGTCCAGGATGGACAGGACCGGTTGTCCGACGGCGTGAATCAGGTTCCAGATGGTCGGGGCGGCGGCGTGGTTGGGGTCGGGGTGCTGGTGATGGTAAACGCGGATGTGGTTGACCACCGGGGATCGGGTGACGACCAGAGCGCACCCCTGCATGGAGGGGGTGAACATCAGATTGTGGGCGGGAGTGTGAACGGGCAGATCGACCCACCCCGGCAACCCGTTGCCGGCAGAGAACGGACACCAGTACGCTGGGATCGGGGCGTCGCCGACGAGGACGGCGGGGGCGATCCGGAATTGGGCACGGGCGGGGTTGATTCCGCTCGGCATCAGGTCGAACTGGCCGACCTTCGGTCCGCTGAGCGCGACGACCTGGTTGTTGTTCGCCATGTTTCGGAACCACGACACGTTATCGACGATGACACCGTTCAGGTAGTTGGCGTAGTTGGCCTGAAAGAGTGCGTTGTGCCCGGTCATCGTGAACCTTCGTTGAAGAGTCTGCGCGACCCCACCGGCCGAGGAACCCTGCCGCCAGTGCGAGGGCGAACCTTTAGTGCTTCCCGTTGGTGTGCGCGGCGCCGCCGACGAGGGCGTCGTACAGCCGCCGCAGCTTCTTGTGCGCCTCCGTGGTGCCCTTACCCAGCGCCCGCAGGTCGGCCACGCTCAGCATCGGGTCGGGCGATGGCAGCTTGCCGCGGGCGTCGTCCAGGTCTTCGGCCAACAAGTATTCGTCGCCGTCCACGGACAGCAGCACCCCGCGCTCGCGGAGGGCCTTCACGTCGCGGTAGAAGCCCCGCACGTCCAGGCGGAGCTTGGCCATGAGCACGTCCCGCGGGCGGGGCGCCTTGGATATCAGCTTCAGCAGCCGGGCCAACCGGGAGGCGCGCTCCAGGGTGACGGCGGTCGCGGCGGGCGAGTCGGTTTTCAACCGGCCCATGCTGCCTCCTGCCGGTGGGCGGGGGAGAGGGCGAGGCGTCCGTGCGTGGGGATAAGCGAGCGCGGGATCCGCTCCCGCACATCCGAGCCGGCGAGTCCGTCCGCCGGGAGTGCGATAGGGCAAGATCGTAGGCACAGGGGGCGGTGAAAGCAAGCGCCCGGCGGGTGAGAATTCCTCACCCGCCGGGCGGTGACAAGGCGTTGTCAGTGGACCGTCCGCCGGGAGCGGGGGGGGGCCGCCCCCGCGAAAAACACCGCCGGGGGCGCCCCGCCCCCCCGCCCGC
>JANNVG010000505.1:0-3067 GCA_031414395.1 Fimbriiglobus sp. | reverse complement strand
GCGCGCGGTGGCCCCCGCGCCACACAACCCCCCCCGGGCTCCCACGGGCCCCGCCGTTCGCCGGAGGTTGCCATGCCCGCCGACCGCCCGAACCCGGAACAGTTCCTCCGCCTCATCCGCGCCCAGCAGCGGGGGCGGTTGAAGATTTACCTGGGGTTCGCCCCCGGCGTGGGCAAGACGTTCGAGATGCTGCAAGAGGGGCGGCGGCTGAAGGGGCGGGGCGTGGACGTGGTCATCGGGGTGGTGGAGACGCACGGCCGGGCCGACACCGCCGCCCAACTCGGCGACCTGGAGCGGGTGCCCCTCCGCCGCCTGGAGTACCGCGGGGTGACGCTCGACGAGATGGACGTGCCGGCCGTGCTGGCCCGCAAGCCGGCCGTCGCGCTGGTGGACGAGCTGGCCCACACGAACGCCCCCGGCGGGAAGAACGCCAAGCGGTATCAGGACGTGGAAGACCTGTTGCGGGCGGGCGTCCACGTCGTCACCACGATGAACATTCAGCACGTCGAGAGCCTGTTCGACATCATCGAGAAGGCCACCGGGGTGAAGGTGAAGGAGCGGGTGCCCGACCACCTGCTGGCGACGGCCGACGAGATCGTCAACGTGGACGTGACCGCCGAAGACTTGCAGGAGCGGTTGCGGCAAGGGAAGGTGTACCCGCCCGACCGGGCCGAGCGGGCGGTGGCCAACTTCTTCACCGCCGACAACCTGGGCCGCCTGCGGGAACTGGCGCTGGAGGAACTGGCGGCCGTCCTCGACCGCCGCCGGCAGAAGGCGGCCACCCCGGCCGACGCCGCCTCCGACCGGGTGATGGTGTGCTTCAGCTCCGGCGGGCCGAACGTCGCCCGGCTGCTGCGGAAGGGGGCACGCCTGGCCGACCGCTTCCACGCCCCATGGTACGCGGTGTACGTCCGCACCCCCCGCGAGACGGACGAGCGGACCGACGCCGCCACCCAGCGGCGGGTGGCCGACTCGCTCGCCCTGGCCCGGCAGTTGGGCGGGGTGCCCATGTCGTTCTCCGGGCCGACCTTCCCGGCGGCCGTCGCCGCGTTCGTGACGGAGTACGGCGTCACCCACCTGGTCCTCGGCCGCACCGGGCGGCCGTGGTACCGCCGCTGGTTCGGCCTCTCGCCCCTCGACCGCCTGCTGAGCGTCGTGCCGACCCTGGATGTCACCGTCGTGGACGTGCGGTGACGCCCACCGAGAGTCGGGCGGGAAACGGGTGGCCGACTCTCGCCGAGAGTCGGTCGGGCGGACGGGTCGGGTCGCTCGTCAGCCGAACCGCCGCGTGCGGGTAATCAGGTACTCCATCAGCGCCTTGTCGAACCCGACGCTCGTGTCCATCGGCACGTAGTCGGCGTTGGCCAGCCCGCACTCCTTGCGGTACAGTTCGCGGAAGCGTTCCAGCTCGTCCAGGTAATCCCGCCGGATGCCGTCGGCGTTCACCTGCATCTTGTCGGCCGACTCGGGGTCGGTGAACTCGACCGCCCCGCTGAACGGGAAGTGCACCTCCGCTTCATCCAGGATGTGGAACAGGATCACCTCGTGCCCGCCGTGCCGCAGGCGGTAGACGCTGCGGATCACCTCCTCCGGGTCGCCGAGCAGGTCGCTGAACAGCATCACCAGGGCTTTCCCTTTGGCGAGGCCGGCCACGCGGTTCAGCGCCTCGGCGATGTTGGTTTCGCCGGTCGGCTGGAGGTTGGCCAGCACGCTCAGCATGGTGCCGAGTTGCGAGCGCTTGCTCTTCGGCGGCAACACGGTGCGGAGCTGCGTGTCGAACGTGACCAGCCCGACCGGGTCTTGCTGGTGGATCATCATGTACGCCAGGGCCGCCGCCAGGCAGATGCCGTACTCGAACTTGGTGAGCTCCTGGCGGTACGTGTACCCCATGCTCTTGGACAGGTCCATGACCAGGTAGCCGAGCATGTTCGTCTCGGCCTTGTACTTCTTCACGTAGTACCGGCCGGTCTTGGCGTACACGTTCCAGTCGAGGTCTTTGGGGTCGTCGCCGGGCACGTACTTGCGGTGCTCGGAGAACTCGACGCTCGCCCCTTGCAGCGGGCTGTTGTGCAGGCCGGTGAGGAACCCTTGCACGATGAACTTGGCCCGCAGGTCGAGGCGGGCGACCTGGCGGATGACCTCCGGGCGGAGGTACTTTTCGGCGGTGCTCATGGGGGAATTGTAAGCCGCCCGGCGGGGTCGCTACCATTTCCCCATGAACGCGACATGGACCGTGCGAATCGAGGACGGGGTACTGGAGGATCTCGTGTCCCGCCGCATCGACCCGCTCGTGCGGGCGGTGTTGAACGAGTGGCTGCTCCTCGCGTGCCGGACACTCGCGGACACGGAGGGGTATCCCCGCGGGGTGTTCTCCGTCCCGTCCACCGAGGCCGCACAACTCGGCGCGGTGTTCGAGGAACGCCTCCTCGCTCTGTTTTACCACCGGCGGGTGCGACACCGGACGTGGCGGAACTTGTGGCTCTGGCCTCATGAGCGGTGCGAAATCGTTGTCACTTGGCTTGCCGTTCTGCCGCCTCGTTGAGCTTCGTCAGGAACACTTCAGGGCTGTACGTCTTCCCGGGGTTCCTGATCCGACGCCGCTGCTCCTCGACCCACGCCGGGTCCGTCGGGATCAACACCAGTCCGTTGAAGGGGGTCAGGTAGCCGACGGTGTGCTGCTGCTCATCCCGCAGGGGGATGGGGCTGGGGCCGTGGGAGTGGATCAACTCGCGGGCCAGCTCGACGAACAGACGCGTCTTCTCTTCGGTCGTGGCTTGTCCGAGTGCCGCACGAAGTGCTTCCGACATGGTGTTCCTCACGCGGGGTGCCCCGAACGGATCAGTGTCCTCGGGAATCACTTCAAGTGCAGTATACCACCGGGCGGATCCCACCCACGACCGAACCCCCAGGCGGGGGTGCGCCAACGGATTCTGACCCCCGCCGTCGGTGACTTCGCGTTCCGACCTCCCCCGCAAGGGGGGAGGTGGTCCGGACCACCTCCCCCCTTGGGGGGGAGGTAGGTTCACCGGCACGTTGAACCGGGTGGGGGGGGGCTAAACACCGCCCG
>JANNVG010000504.1:0-8585 GCA_031414395.1 Fimbriiglobus sp. | reverse complement strand
GGGGGGGGGCTTCGGGGTTCCCGCCAGTGCGGCGGGGCCCGGACCCCCTATGGTTTTCACCCCCACGCTTCCCCCCGCGCGCCGTGGTACCGCCCCCGGGGCCCCGCGGCGCGGCTAAACCCCCGTCCGGGTTGCGTCCGCCGCACGTCCCCACGCGGAGCGTGGGAACGAGTGGTGTTCAACCCAATTGCGCTTCGGCGGACGACAGCAGTGCCGTGACCACCTTCGCCGCGCCCATCGGTTCCAGGCGTTTCCGCGTGTCGGGGGTCGGGTCGGTGCCGAACAGCAGGCGGTGGTGGTACGTCAGCACGTCGTTCACGCCGTGCTTCTTTGCTGCCGCCGTCGGGTCGTAAGCGGTGGGTCGCCCGCTGTCCGGGCCGCTCACCAGCGCCGCCGCGTAGTTCGCCCGCGCGATCAGGCTGCGGCTGTGAACCCACTTCCTGCCGACCGGCCACCCGCCCACGTTCGGCGGGTCGAACACGTCCTGCCCGCTGCGGGCGGACCAGTCGGCCATCGCCAGCGTGCTCGGGGCCGGGTCGAACAGCTCCAGCGCGCGGGCCGCGCCCACGACGTACTCGACCGGACTGAGGACCCGAGTCCGCACGTTCGCCGTGTCGAAGAAGAGCCGCGACTTCAGCACCGTGCCGACCGCCCAGGCGATGTCCAGGTCGCGCTCGCGGAGGCCGGCGGCGAGCTGCTTCGCGGCGTCCGCTGACACCCCGCTGTCACCGAAGAACTGCCGAGCCAGCTTCTTCACGATCCGGTCGGCCGTGGCCGGTTGCTTGAGCAGCAGGGTCACCAACTGCGTGCCGTCGAGCTTGCCCTTCGTGCCGAGCACCGTCTTCTCGCCGGTGTCGTGCCGCTCCGGTTGCTCCACGAACTTGCCGTCGTCCACGCTCCACCCGGTGAGCGCCCGCGCCGCCTCCTTCACGTCCGCTTCGGTGTAATTGCCCACGCCGACGGTGAACAGCTCCATCACCTCGCGGGCCAGGTTCTCGTTCGCGTGCCCCTTGCGGTTGGTCGGGGCGTCGAGGTACGCCAGCAGCGCCGGGTCACGCACCACGGCGTTCAGCAGCGTGCCGAACTTGCCGAAGGCGTGTTCCCGCAGGGTGTCGTTCTGCCGTCGCATCCGCCCGGCGTCGTCCACCTTGCTGTTGGCGGTGGCGAAGTGGTCGTGCCACAGGAGGGTGAGCTTCTCGTGCAGCGGGTGCGGGCCGAACAGGAAGCGGTAGAACCAGCCGGCCTTCAGCCGGCCGATCTCCCCTTGCGTCACGGCCGCGTCGAACAGCAGCGATGAAGTCGTGTCGAACTCCTTCGCCGCGTGCAGGTTCGCCGTGCCGCTCAGCAGTCGGCTCACCGCCTTCTCGGGGCCGTCGGTCAGGTCGCGTTGCAGTTCGCCCCAGGTGCCGGCGAACGCCGCCCGCCGGTGCAGGTGAACCACCCGCGGCAAGTCCCACGGGGTTTTGTCGTCGGGCACATAAGGCGCCCACAGGTCGGTCGGCATGGTCACTCCTCCTTCGCCGGTTCGAGCTTCACATCCCCCAGCTTCAGCGTCTCGCCGTGTTTCTCGACTGTGTGCTTCGGGGCCTTGTCGTAATCCGGGCCGAACCGCTTCTGCCCCTGTGCGAACAGCAGTTTGAACTCCTCGCCGGGGAACAGGTCGTCGACGCGGAACTCACCCTTCTCGTTCGTCGTCGGGAACTGCTTGTCGGTCAGCACGGCGAACGCCTCTTGTGCGGCCCGGCGGGCGAAGTGCACCGTCACGTTCGCGTTCGGGATCGGCTTGCCGTCCGTGCCGACCGCCCGGCCGGTCACGCTCCCGCCCGCCCCCAACTTCACCACCGGGTCTTTCGACTCGGCCGTCAGCACCGCCGTGCCGACCCACTTCTTCTCCTTGTGAACCACCGCCACCAGCCGATCCGCCTTCGGCTCCAGGTTGAAGATGGTGTGCGTGGCGGTGACGGCTTCGACCGGGTGGGCGAAGTCGCGGTGTGTGGTGCCGGCGGCGTGCGTGCCGGTCAAGGGCTTGCCGTCAGCGTCCGTCACCTTCAGTGGCGTCCGGGTCGCCGGCTCGAACTCGACGTTCACTGACAACTCGGTGTCAGCCGCCTTCGCCTCGATCACCTTGCACCAGTTGCCCTGCACGGTGCCCCACGCCCCGTCGTACCCGTAGAAGCCGAGGCCGCCGAACCGCGCGTGGAAGCGGTCCGGGTGCTTCGGGTCCGGTACGGCTGGCTTGTATTCGCCGCCGTGCCCCTTCGGGCTGGCCATGAGGATGACCGGGCCGGGGATGGTGACGATGCGGAACTTGCCGTCGGCGTCGGTCTGGTTGTTCTCGTTCGACATCGACGCCGAGTGAAGGAACGGCGGGTACTTGACCACGAAGGCGTTGTCCGCCAGCACGTCCGCCCACATCTGGGCCACAATCGGCTTGCCGGTCGCCTTGTCCGTCACGCGGCCGGTGACGACGACCCCCTTCGCCTGCTTGATGTCGATGACGACCGGCTCGTACCCCACCGTGTCGTCGGCAAACCCCTGGCATTCCAGCAGCCCGGCGGACGGGTCGGAGTCGACTTCCACCCCGTACTCCCGGTGTTTGCGGGCGCCGCGGATTTCGTACTTGCCGTCCTGGTCCGTCTTCGCCTGGTTGTAGTCTCGGTTCAAGTCCCGCTTGCTCGTCCGGCTGAACACCACGTTCACCCCCGCCCGCGGCTTGCCGTCGGCGTCCGTCACCGTGCCGCGGACGATCTTCTCTGGCTCCAGCACGATCGTCGGGTCGGGGCCGTACAGCACCCACTTGCCGCCGAACGAGTACCCCTTCTGCTCGTGGTCCTTGGCCGCCTTGTTGACCGGGGCCGGGTCGAACCCGTCGCGGTTCAGGGCGTTCAGGTACTTGTCCGCCACACCCGTGCCGTGGACCAGGAGGGAGACGAGGTGGTTCGCCCCGAGGCCGGCGATCTCGAACCGCCCGTCGGCGTCCGTCTTCGCCGAGTACGGCGACGCCAGGAACTTGCCGAACGGCGTCTGGTGGCCGTCGGCGAACTCCATGCTCCGGTCCCCCTGTGGCGGCGTCCCCCGCTGGTAAGTCTCCGTGGCCCACCTCTTGAAGTGCCCGTCCCGCGAGGCGTCGGAGTCGAACGCGGCGATGTTCAGGGCCACCACCTTCGCCCCGGCCACCGGCTTGCCCTGCTGGTCGATCACACGGCCCTTCATCGGCCGCTCCTCCGGCAGCTTCAGCGTGACCTCCGCCGTCGGCGTCCTCGTCGCGGGCAGGTAGTCCACGGCGTGCGTGAGGAAATCCACCCCGTGGCCGGGGGCCTTCGCCACCAGCCAGCCGCCGTACTCACCCCGCTTCATCGGCACCGTCACTTTGAACGTCCCGTCGGCATTCGCCTTGCCCAGCGGCTGCGGCTGGCCCTCGAACCACACGAGCGAAAGCTCGGCCACCACCGGCTTGCCGTCGGCGTCCACCACCGTGCCGCTGATCGTCCGCTCTCTCACCTCCGCCGGCTTCGCGTCGGGTTTCGCGTCCGCCTTCGGCTTTTTCATCTCGACGGCGGGCTTCTCGTCCGCGTTCGCCACCGGGGAGCGAAGGCCGGCACCGATGCCGCCGAGGAGTCCGAGTACCAACAGCACCGGCAGAATCACCTGTTTCAGTGTCGTCGTCATGGGAAAGGCTCCGTGGGCGAGGGCGGCGACCGTGGAACTGGCGTTCCCGTGGGCCACCCCCACCGCCAGGTCGATCAGTGCGGCCGGCGGACCACCCGCCACCGCGGAGCCTCCCATCACCACCGCCAGCAGCCCGGCCGACAGCACCAGCCCGCGCTTCGTCAGCCGCCGCTCGAGCAGCGCCCGCCCGCGCTCCAGTTGCCCGCGGATCGCCCCGACCGTGGTGCCGAGTTGCTCCGCCGCCTCGTCTCGCGTCAGCCCGTGCAGGTAGCACAGGAGCAGCGGCAGGCGGTACTTGTCGGGCAGGGCGTTCAGCTCGGCGTGCAGCGCGGCCGTCGCCTCCTTCCAAGACAAGTCCGATGCCGTCCGCTCCCTTGCGGTCGCGGCTCGTTCAGTCGCGGCTCGTGTGGCGGCTTCGGCCTCGCGGGCGGAGCGGCGGGCCTTGTCGGAGCGGCACCGCACGGCCAGCCGGTGCGCCACCGCGTACAGCCAGCCGCCGAGCGGGGTGGTCGCGTCCACCGCCTTCGCCTTCTTCAGCAGCACCAGGAACACCGCTTGGAAGGCGTCGTCGATGTCGGCGGGGTCGGTCAGCACCTGTCGGCAGGCGGACAGCACGGTGTTCGCGTGCCGGTTCACCAGCGCGCGGAAGGCGGCTTCGTCACGACCCGCCGTGAACCGGGCGAGCAGTTCGTGGTCGGTGTCCGGCACGTCGGCCTTGCGGCGAGACGGGCGGAGGGCACCGGCGAGGCGGGCGAGGGTGGGCCGGGGCACGGTCGGCACCTGGGTGATGGGAAACTCCACCCACACTGCCCGCAGCCGGGGCGTGCGGCGCGCGGATTCCGTTGCGGCTGACAGTTGTGCCCGGACGGCGTGCGGGCGGCGGGCGGAATCTGCCTCTTCTGTAGCCGGCCTCTGTGAGGCCGGTCTGAACCGGGGTCACAGACCCCGGCTACAGAAGAGGAACGCCTCACTCCCCCTTCACCTTCTGGTCGCCCACGTCGGTCGTCTCGCCCGGCTTCACCGTGTGCCCCTTCGTGTTCGGGGTGAAGCCGACATCGACGTACTTGTTCTTCACGCTGAACCCGACCAGGTACTCGGCCGGGCCGGCGGGCGCGTCGAGGGTGAACTTGCCGTCCGCATCGGTCGTCGCCTTCTGCTCGCGGACGGCGGTCATGAAGGCCATGTGTCGCATCGAGTTCTTGACGTACACGCTCACCCTCGCCCCGGCCACCGGCTTGCCCTCCGCGTCGAGCAGCCGCCCGCTTAGCTTGCCCCACGGTTGCAGCTTCACCGTCACGCCCGTCTCGTCGCCCTTCAACTCCACGCTGCCGGCCAACTTCTTCGCCTCGTCCACGAACAGCAGCGTCCGCGGGTGGTCGGCGTCCAGGGCGATGGCGGTGAACGTGCCGTCCGCCAGCTTCTGCGGGGACGGGTAACAAGCGGTCAGCTTGTACGCCGTCACGCCGTCGGCCGGCTTGCCTTCGGCATCCACCACCTTGCCACTCACGGTCTTGCCGCGGTCGAACGTGATGGTCACGTCCACCGTATCGTCGGTCGGCTTCGGGTCGATGACGGCGTACCCGCTCAGGCTGTGCAGGGTGACGTAGTGCCCGTCGGCGGCGGTGAACATTTCGCCGAGGCCGTCCAGTTGCTTCAGGTCGGCCCGCGGCAGGTCGGCTCTCGCCACCCGCACCTGCGTGTACGGGATGAAGATCTTTTCGGCCCGCGTCTCGCCTTGCGCCGTCACCACACCCGCACCCGGCAGGGCGACGAACTCGAACTTGCCATCTGCGTCGGAGTTCCACGCCATCCCGTGTTCGCCCCGCTTGCCGCTCATCAGGTCGGCGAAGTGCTTGTTGTCGGCCAGCGCGGTGTACCGCACGCCTGCCCCCTTCACTGGCTTCCCGTCCTTCTCCACCACCCGGCCCTTCACCAGGACCCCGCGGGTGAGTTTCAATTCGGCGGCGATCTCGGTCAGCCCCGGCTTGCCGGCCACCGTGGTGGAGTACATGAAGTACGGCTGCGTGGGGGAAGGGAATACCATCAGCCGCACGCGGTCGGTCTTGGCGATGCCCTTCGCCACGAACTTGCCGTCGCCGTCGGTCTTCGTGTACGTGTAGTTCTCATACCAGTGCGGGCCGTCCGGGCTGGCGTTCACCTGCACGCCGGAAATCGGCTTGCCGGTCTTCGCGTCGGTGACGGTGCCGGTGATCGGCTGGCTCGGCCTGCCGGTGTGCGTGAACGTCGGACCGTACAGCACCGGACCGGGCTGGAAGCTGCCGCCGGGCATGGTGGCGTGCGTCGGCTGCTCCACCTTCTTCGGGTCGAAGGCGGGGTCGGTGACGACCCGACACGCGGCCGTCTCGATGCCGTCGCCCTCGAAAATCAGCCCGAGCAATCGCCCACGGCCGACGCCGGTGATCTCGAACCGGCCGTCGGCGTCGGTCCGCACGGTGCGGGGCAGGCCGCCGAGTTTCGGCATGTGCAGCCGCTTCAGGTTCTCCCGTTGGATGGCCAGGTACGGGCCGCGGGGCCAGTCTTCCCACACCTTCTTCAAGTCGGCGACGGCGACGGAGTTCACCTTCACGGTCGCCTTCGCCAGCGGCTTGCCTTCCAGGTCGGTCACGCGGCACTTCACCGGCACGTCGTCGGCGAGCAGTTTGAAGGCCGCCGGCTTGTCGCCCAACTCGTTCAGCATCACCCAGTCGGGGGCGAACCCGGCTTTCGCCGCGACCACCTGGACGAGTGCCCCTTCGCGTGGATCGGGGGTGAAGGTGGCGGTGAACTTGCCGTCCTTGTCCGACTTGGCCAGTTCGTGAACGGCGTAGTCGAAGTCGTCGCGCTCCAGCGGCCGGGCGACGTTGATGCTCGCCCCCGCCACCGGCTTGCCGTCCGGCCCGACAACCGTGCCGCTGATGGTCCGCTCCTTCGCTTCGGCCTTCTCGGCCTTCGCCTTCTCCTTCGTGTCGGCCTTCGGCGGGTCGGCCGGTGACGGCATGGCCGCCGCGGCACCGAACCCGAGCGTGGCCAGTCCGACCAGTGCCAGGGCGGTCAGCTTCGCCCGTGTGAAAACCGTGTTCATGGTCAACCCCTGTGCGAGTGCGACCGCGGCGGCGGACGGCGATCCGCCGACGGCGGTCAGGACGGATTCGAGTGTGTGGGAAGCCGACGCAGACGTGGCGGCGACGGCGAGCAGCAGCACGCCGAGGGCGCACCCGCGGGCGGCGAGCGCGTCGGCCAGCTTCTTCCGCCCGCGCTCCAGTTGCTTGTTCAGGGCGGGCACGGCCAACCCCAGGCGGGCCGCCGCGTCGTCGCGGGTGAGTCCTTCCAGGTAGCACAGCACCAGCGGTTCGCGGTACCGCGGGGCCAGCTTGTCCAGCTCGTCGTCGAGTGCGGCCACCAGTTCACGGCCGCTCATGGCGTCGGCGGGGGACACACTCTCGGGTACGGCGGCGGCCCCTTCCCGCCTGGTGCGACGAACCGCCGCGAGACGGGCGTTGTGGGCCACCTTGCGGGCGGTGGTGTACAGCCAGTTGGCGATGCTGCTCTGCCAGCGGGTACACTTCGCCTTTCGGGCCAGCACCAGGAACACGGCCTGCGTGGCGTCGTCGGCGTCGGCCGCCGAGTGCAGCACCCGCACGCACACGCCGTACACCAGCGCGGTGTGCCGCTTCACCACGGCGGCGAACGCACTCTGGTCTGCGTCGTCGGTGAACCGCAGGAGTAAATCACGGTCGCTCACCCCGTCCGCGTCGGGTTGTCGCACCGCTTTCGACAGCACGGCCGCCGCTCGCTTCGCCATGACACGCCCTCCTTCGTCGCCTCACCCGTATCATGTGCGCCGCCGGCCGGTGGTGACAGGAAAAGTGGGGGAAGAAACCTACCCCCCGTCCCCCGTCCTGGGAGGAAGGGGGACGGGGGGTAGGTTCTGACTATCCCTTCTCCGCGTCGGAGACGGGGCAGGAGGTGAGGTCCATGAACTCCATGCTCGCGTTCCACAACGGTCGGTTCGTGCCGTACTCGGAGTTGCGGCTGACGCCGCACGACGCCGGGTTCGTCTTCGGCGCGACCGTCACCGACTTCTGCCGCACCTACGCGCACAAGCTGTTCCGCTGGCCGGACCACCTCGCCCGCCTGCGCCGCGACGCCGAAGCGTGCTTCATCCCGCTGCCGTACACGGACGCCGAACTGACCGCCGCGGCGAACGAGTTGGTGTCGCAAAACGCGAAGACCCTCCCGCCGGGCGACGACTTGGCGCTCATCACCTTTGCCACCCCCGGCCCGCTGGGATACATGGTGGGCGAAGCGGCGAACGGCCCGCCGACGGTGGCCATGCACACCTTCCCACTGCCGAAGGAGCGGTATCGGAAGTTCTTCACCGAAGGGGTGGTACTCGAAGTTGTAGGCTTCGCACCCAAGAATCTCACCGTGCCGGCGTGGGTGAAGCACCGCAGCCGCATCCACTGGTGGCACGCGCCACGAGGCACGTCCACACCCGGATCAGTGGCCGGCTTGTACACCCAACACGGGGCGTTCGACACTGCCGTCGGCGCCGTCCTGGCAGTGCGAAACGGATTCCTCGAACTCCCGCCACCGCTCGCGGTCTTAGATTCGATCAGCGGTCGGGTGGTGGCGGAACTCGCGGCGAAGGTCGGCGTCGGGGTGAAGAAGGCGAATGACTGGCCGGGTCTGTTCGCCGCCAGTGACGTGTCCGAAATGCTGCTCGCCGGGAGTGCGTTCGGCGTGGCCGGTGTCCGGCGGTTGGCGGTGGCGAATGAGGCGACCGACTTCCAGTGGCCCGGCCCGGTGTTCACGAAGCTGGCCGCCGCGTGGTCGGAACTGGTGGGCGTGGACATCGTGCGGCAGTTCACGGGGTGACTCCGGGCGAACGGCGCGACGTGAGTCCGCCGGTTCCG
>JANNVG010000503.1:0-2818 GCA_031414395.1 Fimbriiglobus sp. | reverse complement strand
CGAAGGAGTTCCAGTTCAACCAGTGACCGGCTTGATGGAACTCCTTCGTGTTCAGCAGCGCCCACAGGATGTTCTCGTAGGCCGTCCGCTTGTTCTTCTCGTGCTTGGCGACGTGCGCCAGCGACACCTTCAGGTCGTTCTCCGTCGGCTTGCGGCCGAACGCCCACAGGAAGATGTCTTCCACCTTCTCGGCGTCGGTCCGCTTGTCGTCGGCCTTCGTCAGCGCCGCGATTCGCCCGCCGTTCGTCACCTTGCCCTGCACCTCGTCGCTGTTCAGCAGGTGCAGCGCCTGCGCCAGGTTGGCCTCGCTCACCCGCTCGCACTCGCACGCGCTGATCCGCTGCGGGCGGCCGAACACGTCCAGGAAGTAGCTGCTGAACGACTCGTCCGGCAGTTGCAGCGCCCGCCGCGGGCCGTTGCGGTCCTTCGGCAGCCCGCCGAAGGTAGTCGGCGAGTCCGTCACCTGGTTCACGGCATCCAGCAGCACCTCGGCTTGCAGCCGCTTCGGATAGTACCGCGCGTAGGCCTGCTTGTCGTGCTTGTTCCACTCGTTCGGCACGGCCGAGAGTTGGTAGGTGCGGCTCTTGCAGATCGTCTTGACGAGCGCCTTGAGGCTGTACTTGTTGTCCACCAGATTCTTGGCGAGGGCGTCGAGCAGTTCGGGGTTGCTCGGCGGGTTCGTCACACGCATGTCGTCGAGCGGATCCACGATCCCGCGGCCGAAGAAGTGCGCCCAGTAGCGGTTCGCCACGGCGCGGGCGAAGAACGGGTTCTTCGCGTCGGTCATCCAGTCCACCAGTTTGTGCCGTGGGTCGTCGTCGGTGCCCACTTCCACCACCTCGCCGTCGAGGGGCTTCATCGGGGCCGGCTTGCCCGTCCGCTTGTTGGTCACGCTGCCGGTCGTCTTGGTGTACACGATCTGCGCCCGCGTCTGCTCGTTCGGGTTGACGCTCACCTTGGCCACCTCCTTCCGCCCCACTCGGCCGAAGTATGCGGCCAGCCCCCAGTAGTCGTCCTGGCTCCACTTCTCGTACGGGTGGTGGTGGCACTGGGCGCACGCCAGCCGCTGGCCCAGGAACACCTGCGCCACGTCGTCCACGAACTGCTCGGCCTTCTCCAACTCTTTGAACCAGACCGTCGGCGGGTTCTTGGCCTCGTCGCCGCTCGCGCCGAGGATGTTCCGCACGAACTCCGAGTACGGCATGTCGGTGGCGATGGCGTCGCGGATCCAGCCGTGGAAGGCGAACGTGCCCTGCGCCCTTCCCGGCTCGCCCCGCCGCTTCACCCGCAGCACGTCCGCCCACTTGTTGGCGAAGTAGTAGCTGTACTCGCTCGTGTCGAGCAGCGTGTCGATCAGCTTGTCCCGCTTGTCGGTCGCCTTGTCGGCGGTGAAGTCGGCCACTTGCTTGGGCGTCGGCAGCGTGCCGGTGACGTCCAGGTGGACCCGCCGCACGAACACTTCGTCCGAACACACGTCGCTCGGCACCAGCCCGAGTTCCTTCCACTTCTTGGCGGTGAACTCGTCCACCACCGTCTTCGCGGCGAACGTCCAGTCGGGCGTCTTCACGCCGAGCGGCACCACCGCGCGGAAGGTGCTGACATTCCCCTGATACCGGGCCATGACCGCCGCCTGCCCGCTCAGCGCGAGTGTGCGGACCAGCCCGATGCCGTCCACGGTCGCCACCTCGCCGTCGTTGCTCTCGTACTGCGCCCGGCGGGTCACGTCCTGCACGCTGCCGTCGGAGTAGTGGGCGTACACGGCGACCTGCTGCCGGGCCTGCCGGGTCATCACCCGCACGTCGGGGAACACGGTGATCTTGGTCACGGTCGGATCTTTCTCGTCGCCGAACGGCATCCCCGCCGCGATCCACCGCCGCACCACCTTGTACTCGTCGCTGCCCGGCTCCATCTTCTTCCCGCCGCCGTGCGGCACCACCCCGGCCGCTTTCAGCAGCAGCAGCGACTGATCCGGCGCGGCCGGGAACAGCCGCCGCCCGCGGCCTTCCTTCATGAGCGTGTTGTAATCCAGTTCGGGATCGAACCCGAGGAGCGACAGGCGGAAGCCGTTTTGACCCGACTGCTTGCCGTGGCACCCGCCGCTGTTGCACCCCAGCTTGGTGAACACCGGCACCACCTGATTCGTGAAGTTGATCGGCCGGCTGTCGCCGACGTGCTGCACCGTGACGGGCACCTTCGCCGTCTTGTCGCCGAACGTGACGACGATCTCGGCGGCGCCGTTCGCCTTGGGCAGCACGCGGCCGGTCTCGCTCACGCCGGCCGTCTTGCCGTCGGTGGCGTACTTGCTGTCGTGCGTCAGGTCGATCTTGCGGCCGTCGGCGAGGGTGGCCGTGACGACCAACTGCGCGGAGGCGTCGTCGCCCGGCAGGGTGATTTTGTCCGGGTACACGGCAAGCGACTGGACGTCGGCCGGCTTGGGGAGCGGGGCGTCGGTTTGGGCGAAGGCGGGTAAGGCGACAAGCGCAACGGCGAACAGCGCGAACGACCGCGGCATGAGAGGTGCCCTCGGAGGCGGGGTCAGACTCGGCGGCGTGAACGCTCGGCTGTAGCCGGGGTCTGAGACCCCGGTCGGACCGGCCTCACAGAGGCCGGCTACAACGTGAGATCGGCGCCATCGAGTGTCAGACTCGGCAGTCAGGTGGACCGCCCGACGACGGCAGGAGTTCCGTCGGCCGGTGGTCCGGGGGGTGAGTGAATTGTGCGGGATGAACCGCCCCGAAGCAAGGGATATCGCCGGCCACCAGTGCGTCGGTCTTGGCGAGCCGTGCTCCGTGAGGAGCCGGGTGGTACGGAACCCGGC
>JANNVG010000502.1:0-2481 GCA_031414395.1 Fimbriiglobus sp. | reverse complement strand
GTTCCCATGCCCCCCGTCTCCACAACCCGATACGCCGAACGGGTGGAGACGCTGGACGCGCCGGCCGCTCCGCCGCCGCCGAGTCTGCTCGACCAGATCCTCGCCCAACCCACCGCCGACCGCCTCGCCTCGCTCCCGCTCGACGCCTTCCTGAAGGCCAACACCGTCGGTGACGCGCTGTCCGCGTGGTTCGCCCGCCCGCCTGCGATTCCCGATGACGACGACCGCCAGAGGCTCGCCCGCCGGCTGAACGCCGCCGTCGCCCGTGTCGATGAACTGCTGTCCGCGCAGCTCGATGCGGTGTTGCACCACCCGCAGTTTCAGAAGCTGGAAGCTTCGTGGCGGGGGCTGAAGTACCTGACCGAGCAGGTGCCCGACGGCGCGAACGTGAAGGTCCGCGTGCTCTCCGCCTCGTGGAAAGACCTGGCCCGCGACCAGGAACGCGCGCTCGAGTTCGATCAGTCCGCCATCTTCCGCAAGGTGTATTCCGACGAGTTCGACACGCCCGGCGGGGAGCCGTTCGGACTGCTCGTCGGCGACTACGACCTGACCCACCGCCCGTTCCCCGACCACCCGACGGACGATTTGGCCACGCTCGCCGGGCTGTCCGGAGTGGCCGCCGCCGCCTTCGCCCCGTTCGTGTGCGGGGTCGATCCGCGGTTCCTCGAATTGGACTCGTTCGCCGACTTCGACCCGACCATCGACCTCGCCCGCACGTTCGCCCGCCCCGAGTACGTCAAGTGGCGGTCGCTCCGCGACACCGAAGACGCGCGGTTCGTCGGTCTGGTCATCCCGAAGCTGCTGCTCCGCGCGCCGCATTCGGATTCGCCCGGCCACGATCACCGGTTCAACTACCGCGAGGACACTTCGTCGCCGGACCGCAAAGGCTACTTGTGGGGGAACGGGTCGTTCGCGCTCGGGGCGGTGGCGGTGCGGGCGTTCGCCGAAAGCGGTTGGCTCGCCGGCATTCGTGGCGTGCGCGGCGGCGATGCCGAGACCGCCGGCCGCGTGACCGGCCTGCCCGCGCTGGAATACGGCCCCGGCGTGTCGGCGTTCACGCGATCCGTGACCGACGTTCACCTGACCGACCGGCAGGAGAAAGAGTTGAGCGACCAGGGGTTCGTGCCGCTGTGTCACCTGCCCGGTTCCAGTGACGCCGCCTTCTACACCACTCCGAGCGTGCAGAAACCGAAGGGGTACGACGAGCCGGCCGCGAGCGCCAACGCCCGCCTGAGCGGGATGCTGCAATACATGCTGTGCGTGTCGCGGATCGCCCACTACATGAAGGCGATGATGCGCGACCGGGTGGGCGCGTTCGCCGGCCCGGACGAGTGCGAGGACGCGCTCCAGGCGTGGTTCCGCCGGTACATCATCAGCAACGACTCGGCGAGCGACGAGATGAAGGCGAAGTTCCCGCTGCGGGAAGCGCGGGCCGAAGTGCGAGACGTGCCCGGCAAGCCGGGGGCGTACCGCTGTAGCGTGTACCTGCGGCCGCACTTCCAACTGGACCAACTGTCGGCCGCCATCAAACTGACCACCCAACTGTCCGCCCGTGGCACGGAGTGACCGAACATGCCGACCGCCTCTGAACACTTCCACGCCGGCGACCTGACCGCCGCCGTGGCCGCCGCAGTGGAAGCGGTGAAGTCCGCCCCCGCCGACCGCGGCAAACGGTGGCTGCTGGCCGAACTGCTGGCCGTGGCCGGCGACACCGAGCGGGCCGACAAGCACTTCGACTTCCTCATGACGGGGACCGACAAGCCCGACCTGACGGCGATGCTCGGGCGGCAACTGCTGCGGGCCGAGACCGCCCGTCGGGAGGTGTTCGGGCAAGGTCGCGTGCCCGAGTTTTTGACGCTCCCGCCCGACCACGTGAAGCTGACGCTCGAAGCGGTGGTGTGCCTGCGGGAAGGCAAGACCGAAGACGCGGCGGCGAAGCTGGCGGAAGCCGAAGCGGTGCGGCCGGTCGTGAGCGGCACGTTCAACGGCACGGCGTTCAGCGGGCTGCGGAACCTGGACGACATCACCGCCGGCGTGTTCGAGGTGTTCACGTCGAACGGGAATTATTACTGGGTGCCGTTCGAGAGTGTGGAACTGATGGAGTGTCGCGCGCCGAGCCGGCCGAAGGATCTGCTGTGGCGGTCGTGCCACCTGATCGTGAAGGACGGGCCGGACGGCGAGGTGTACGTGCCGGCGCTGTACCCCGGCTCGCACGCCGCGACGGACGACAAGCTGCGGGTGGGGCGGGAGTCGAGCTACACCGCCACGTCGCCGGTGCGGGGCACCGGGTTGCGCGAGCTGCTCGTGGGCGACGAGGTGCGGACGCTGATGCAGGTGGAGGCGATTGTGATGGGGTAGTGTGGCATCCTGGCGAACCCGGCCCGCAAGGGCCGCGGGTGCGAGCCACACCCCGCGCACCCGCCGCCCTTGCGGGCCGGGTTCGCCCAAACAGGGATTCCCGAATGGCCCGCGTCCGCCCCG
>JANNVG010000501.1:0-2748 GCA_031414395.1 Fimbriiglobus sp. | reverse complement strand
GGGGGGGGGGGGGGGGGGGTGGCCCCCCGGGGGGGGGGCCCGGGGGGGTTTCTTACACCCCCGCCCCCCCCCCCCCGCCGGGAACGCGTCTCGTACCAAGTGGCGGTGAAGTGTTGCCATCCGTCGGGATGTCGACGGTCTCAGTGAGGCCGGTCAGGACCGGGGTCACAGACCCCGGCGACAGCAGAGAACAACGACTCCGCGTGTGATACCATGCCGTCACCCGTTCGGAGGTGTGGTATGCGTGCCGTCGTCGTGCTGCTGCTGGTGCCGGTGTCGGCCTTCGCCCTGGAGCCGAAGGACGTGTTCATCGTGTGTAACAAGGACGTGAAGGAGTCGCGGGAGGTGGCCGACCACTATGTGGCGAAGCGGAAGGTGCCGGCCGAGAACGTCATCGAACTGAGTCTGCCGAAGGGTGAGGACATCAGCCGCGACGACTACGACGCGAAGCTGGCCGGCCCGTTGCGGGCGGCGCTGAAGGACAAGAAGGACGCCTGCAAGGCGCTGCTGTGCGTGTACGGCGTGCCCCTGCGGGTGGGGCCGGAGAAGCCGACGAAGGTGCAGCAGGAGCAGATCGACAAGTTGAAGCCCGAACTGGACGAGGCGCGGAAGGTGCTCGAAGAGTTGAACAAGGACAAGGCCGACGCGGAGAAAGTGACCGCCGCCCAGCGGACCGTGGACCGCCTGAACCGCCAGATGGCCCCCCTGCGGCGGGACGAGACGACCGCCGCCGTGGACAGCGAACTCATGCTCCTGTGGTGGCCGAAGTACGACCTGTACCGCTGGCAGATGAACCCGCTGTACTGGCAGGTGCCGGAGGCCGACCGCAAGAAGGCCGAGCGGACGCTCGTCACCAGCCGGCTCGACGGCCCGACGCCGGACATCGCCAAGCGGCTGGTGGACGACGCACTGACCGCCGAGGCGAACGGGCTGAAGGGGAAGGCGTACTTCGACGCCCGCGGGCAGAAGTTGGACGTGAAAAGCCCCCAGCAGTGGACCGGCAATCAGGGGTACGACGAGTCGTTCCGCGAGGCGGCCGGGCTGATGCAGAAGGCCGGGTTCGAGGTGATTCTGGACGACAAAGACCCGGTGTTCCCGCCCGACTCGTGCCCGGACGCGGCCCTGTACGCCGGCTGGTACTCGCACGCCACCTTCGTCGACAGCTTCACCTTCCCGACCGGCGCGGTGGCGTACCACCTGGCCAGCAGCGAGGCCACCACGCTGCGGAACGCCAAGTCGAAGGTGTGGTGCCCGAACCTGCTGACGAAGGGCGTGGCCGTCACGATGGGTCCGGTGGCCGAGCCGTACACGGTGGCCTTCCCGAAGGCGAGCGAGTTCTACGGCTTCCTGGCCACGGGCAAGTACACGGTGGCCGAGTGCTTCGCCCGCACCACGCTCGTCACCAGTTGGATGATGACGCTGGTGGGCGACCCGCTGTACAACCCGTTCGGGAACGCGCCGAAGCTGAAGGACGACGACATGTTCGCCAGCCCGAAGGGGAGCCGGGTGCTCAAGTGACGGGCGGTCAGCGGTTGGCTAACTCGACCGCCAGCCAGGCGCGGGCGTAGCTCCACCAGGTGTCGGCGGTGCGCTCGGACACGCCGAGCGCGTCGGCACACTGCGCCAGGGTCAGCCCGCCGAAGTACCGCAGTTGCACCAGTTCGGCCAGTTGCGGCTTCTCGCCGGCCAGCTTCGTGAGCCCCTCGTCCAGCGCTTCGAGGTCGGCGGACGGCGCGACGGTGCCGGGGAGTTGAGAGTCGAACTCGACCCGCTTGCCGCCGCCCCGCTTGGCCGCGTTGCGGGCGCGGGCGTGATCGACCAAGACCCGCCGCATCGCCTCGGCCGCCGCCCGCAGGTAGTCGGTGGGGGTATGAAACGTCCGCTCCCCGCCCAGCTTCAGAAACGCCTCGTGAACCAGTGCGGTCGCGTCGAGGGTGTGCCCGTCACGTTCGCCGGCCAACTTGCCCGCGGCCAGCTTGCGGAGTTCGGCGTACACCTGCGGGAGCAGTTCGGCGGGGGTCATTTGTCCGCCCGCGGCGGGGGGAGGGTTTCCTTCGGCGTCGGGTACTTCGCTTCCAACTCCGCGACCAGCTTCTTGAAATCCTCGCGATCGCGCAGCGGGTCGAGGTCGGTGTCCTTCTTTATGTGGGCGGCGTCCTTGTACCCCGCAGCGACGGCTTTCGTCAGCCACTGCATCGCCCGGTCGGCGTCTTCTTGGGCGAGCCGGGCGGCGTCAGCCCCCGGTGCCTTCGCCTGAACGCCAGCGGTGATGGCCCGAAAGCAGGCGGCGTTGTACAGGCTGTCGGCGTCGGTGCGGTTCAGCTTCTCCCACATCGCGGCCGTCGCCCGGCAGCCGGCGGGGTCGCCGACCTTCTGAAAATGCCTCATGCGGAGAGCCAAGACGTTTGGGATCAGGCCCGGATGGACCGCCTGCCCGGCGGCTTTGGCCACGCACTCGTCGATGAACGGAATGGCTTCCGCGCCGCGATCCAACTTGATAAGCGACTCGGCCAAACCCCACATGCTCAGGAGCGTGTCGGGATGGTCTCTGGGCAGCACCCGCTTGCGAATCGCCAGCACTTCCTCGAACAGCTTCAACGCCTCGGCGGGGCGGTTCAGGGCATGGGATCTGATGGCCAGGTTGTTCATGCTCTGGAGCGTGTCGGGATGGTCCTTGGGCAGCACCCGCTTCCGAATCGCCAGCACTTCCTCGAACAGCTTCAACGCCTCGGCGGGGCGGTTCAGGGC
>JANNVG010000500.1:0-9374 GCA_031414395.1 Fimbriiglobus sp. | reverse complement strand
GTCGCAAGCTCCCGGCGATGACACGGTGGTTGGGCGTGTCGAACACCCCTCTCCGCGATGTCCTTTCCCAGCACCAGGAGTCACCCGTGTCCGACGCCGACTCCCCGGTCGCCCTGCGGCTGGATCACATCTCCACCCGCGCCGCCTCGCTCACCGACGCCGGCAAGTTCGTCATGCGGTACGGCCCGGCCGTGCAGAAGTACCTGGTCGCCATCCTGCGGGACGCCGACGCCGCCGAAGAGACGTGGCAGGAGTTGGTGACGAACCTGCTCCGCCGCGGCGGGCCGGGCACGTGGCCGGGTCTGGGCCGCTTCCGCGACTACCTCCGCACGGCCGCCCGCAACGCCGCCATGACCCACCTGCGGGCGAAGACCCGCCGCCCCGCCGCCACCCTGCCCGACGACGTGGCCGACCCCGCCGAGCGCACGCTGGAGAACGACTGGCAGAAGCTGCTGCTCGAAAAGGTGTGGCGGGAACTGGACGCCGCCGAGCGGCGGGGCAGCGGCAACTTCGTCCACACCGCACTGCGGGTGTACACCGAGTCGCCGGAACTGGACTCACCGGCGCAAGCGGCGGTGGTGAGCGAGCGGATCGGGCGACCGATCACGGCCGAGGCGTTTCGCCAGCAGGTGCGGCGGGGGAAGAAGCTGATGGCCGAGCGCATCCTCACCGAGGTGGCCGGCACCATCGCCCACGCGACCGCCGCCGACGTGGAAGCCGAACTCACCGAACTGGGGCTGATGCAATTCGTACGGGACTACCTGCCGGCCGACTGGCGGACCACGTTCTTCACCGACTAACCCCGGATGAGTTGAAGCCGTGTGGTCGCCAGGTCTGTGTCCCCGGTCCGACCGCACGTCAGTAACGGCTTCCGGGATCACTTGCCGTACTTCCGCTCGAACTCGGCGAACGTGTCGCGGTCGGTCGGGTGGACCGTCACGGCGCGCAGGCCCTTCTCCTTCGCCTCGCGGAAGTGTTTGCCCGCGTCGTCCGGTTTGTCCTGCCGGTGGTCGGCCAGCGCCAGGTGGAACAGCCGCAGGGCGGTCTGTTCCGACTTCAGCGCCGCGTCCAGGTCTCGGCGGGCGGCGTCGTACTCCTTCTGCGCGATTTTCACCCGCGCGCGGGTGTCGAGCAGTTCGCCCGTCAGCCCGACCGCCCGTGTGGCGCGGTCGATCATGCCCAGCGCGCGGTCGGCGGCGTCCGGGTTGGCGGCCAGCACCCAGGCGGCGTTGCTGAGTGCCACGACGTTCTGGTCGTCGGCCTTCAACACCGCCTGATACGCCTCCTCCGCCGCGGCCAGATCCCGCCGCAGCAGGTGGTACTCACCCGCGTTGCTCAGCACGGCCGTCGAACCCGGCTCCTCCTGTACCGCCGCGGCCAGCCAGTCGCCCACCTTCTTGAACTGCGGGTCGGTCGCCCCGCCGGTGCGGAGGATGGCCAGCCCGGCCAGCAGCTTCACCCGGTTGGGCAACTGTGCGGCGTGCTTCTCGATCTTGGTGAACCCGGCGTCGGCCCGCCCGTCGGCGGACAGCAGCCCGACGATGGCGACCATCGCTTCCGGCCGCGACACGAACATGGCCTCGTACTTTTCCACCGCCGCGTCGGTCATCTTGCGGCCGGTCGGCGTGCCCCGGATGCCCGGCTTGCGGGCCAGTTCGTCGAGCAGTTCGGCGGCACGGGCGGCGCGGGCTTGCAGGTCGCCGGGAATGCTGTCGAAGGTGCGGGAGAACGCCACCGCGTGGGCGAGCGCGGCGTCCGGCCGGCCCATGCGGCACTCGAACCGGCTGACGGCTTGCACCACGCGGAAGTCGGTGCGGTAAGTGGCGATCAGGTAGGCGGCGCACCGTTCGGCCAGCTCCCGGTCCTTCGTCTCGGTCATCTCCTCCAGGGCGGCGACGTAGTATTCCGGGTTCTTCTTGTCCTTGGCGATCAACTCCTCGATGATGCCGCGGGCCAGGGTGCGGCACTCGGTGGCGCGGGCGTCGTTCGCCCGCACGGCGGCCGTGCGGTACAGTTGCGACAGCAGGAACTTGTCCTTCGGGATGCCCGTCTCCTTGCACACGCCGGCCAGGATGGCGATGGCCCGGTCGAGCACCTGCTCGCGGTCGGCCCCTTCCAGTTGCTGCGACAACTGCACCAGCACGGCGGCGGTGCTCCGCCTCTCGTCGGCCGTGTCGCCGGGCGACTTGTCCGTGTCGGTCAGCATCTCCTTCGCCCGCACGCGGTCGGCGGGGGTGCCGCGGGCGGCGATGAGCATGGCCAGGTTCCTCCGCGCCCACGCCGTCCCTTCCGCCGGCACTTCCTTGTCGGCCAAATAGCCTTCCAGCACACTCACGGCGGCGTCGCGCTCGTACTTGGACAGCTTCACCGCCAGCCGCGCCTGCGTGTACAGCTTCTTGTCGGCGGCGGTCAACTTCTCCGGCGCCCAGCCCTTCGGCGCGGCCGGGTGTTCGGCGAACAGCGCCGACGTCATCAGGTAGAGTTGCGGACTGTTCAGCTTCTCCTTCGCGTCGGCGATCACCTTCGCCCCAGCGTCGGCGTCCCCGCCCTCGGCCGTCCGTACCGCCTTCCGCAGCCAGTCGTCGGACGTGCTCACCTTGAGTGACACCGCCTTGTCGTAGCAAGCGGTGGCGTCGGTCTTGAACCCGCACGCGGCGTAGCAGTCGCCCAGCCAGCCGAGGCCGTCCGGTTCGGGTTCGACGGCCGAACGAACGGTGTCGAGCATCCGCTTGGCGGCGACGGGTTGCACGCGGCCGACGGTTTGGCGAACGGCCCGGCGGAGCGGCTCGCCGCACCAGCGGTAGTCTTGCGTCAGCCGGCCGAGCAGCCGGGCGAGTTGGTCGTCTTGCCCGCCGGCGGTCAGGAAGGCGAGGTACTCCTGGGTCGGCCCGAACCGCACGGGTTCCAGCCGCACGGCACGGGCGAATTGGGCGTTCGCGGCGGCCGGGTCGCCGGTGACAGCCCGCAGCTTGGCCAGCGCCACGCACACGTCGGCGCGGTCGGGGTTCGCGCCGAACTGCTTCACGAGTCCGTCGATGGCGGCGGGGGCGTCGCTCGCGCGGCGGGCGTTCGCCACCTCCCACGCATTCAACAGGGCGACGGACTTGCTCGGGTCGGCTTGCAGCTTGGTCAACATGCCGCGGGCTTCGGCGGCGGTGGCCGTGTCGCCGGTGCGGGTGGCGCGGTCGAAGAGGCCTTCCCACACGGTCGGGTCGCTCGGGTAGCGGCCGGCGATGCGGCGGAAGGTGCGGACCACCCCGGCCTCGTCGCCCAGGCGGTCGTACACCTCCACCAGCCCGTACAGCAGCTTGTTCTGGTCCACCTCCGGCCACGTGTCGATTTGCGCCGAGAGCGGGTCGATGGGCCGCAAACGAGCCGGGTCGCGGGCATACAGTGCGGCCCGCGCCAGCCGCAGGTCGGGGCGGTCGCCACACATGGCCTGGGCTTCGTCCAGAATGCTCAACCCGGCCGGCACGCCGGCGTAGTCGGCGGCGGCGGCGGCATACGCGGCCCACAGCCGCGCGTCGGTCGGCCGCTTCATCGCCTCCTCTCGAACCACCACGATGGCTTTATCCGGAGTGCGGCGGAGGGTGTAAATCTCGGCCCGCAGCAGCGCCAGATCCGACCCGCCGAAGCTCGCGGCGTACTGCCGCACCTGCGCGTCGAGGGCGTCCCACGCCTTCGCGTCGGCGTTCGTCGCCCGCAGGCGGGCGGCCTTCATCTTCAGCGTGCTGGCCCGCGTGCCGGCGGTGGCGAACCGGCTCCGCGCCGCCTGATCGTGCTCGGCAATCGCCTCCTCGAACCGCCCGGCGTTCTGGTACGCCATGCCCAGCGTCACCCGCGCGGCCGTGTGGTTCGGGTCTTTGCCCAGCAGCAGTTTCAGCGTCTGCTCCTCCTGCTCGAAGTTGCCCGTCCGCTGGTGGCAGAGGGAGAGCAGCAGGTTCACCTGACACTCCAGGCCGAGCAGCTCGCCCGTCTCGGCCCGCAGTTGGGTGAGCAGGTCCACCGCCTCCTTCCACCGGCTCTCGCTCATCGCCAGCCGGCCCTTCAGGTACAGCACCTGCATTTGCACCGTCCGCTGTTGCGCCCGCTCCGCCACCTTCAGCCCTTCCAGCTTCTTGATGAGCGCCTTCGCCCGCTCGCTGTCCCGCAGTTGAAGGAGCAAGTCCGCCAGCGGCACGAGCAGGTCGAAGGCGTCCCGTTCGCCCACGCGGGTCATGCCGTCTTCGAGGGCGGCCACCGACGCACCCGTGTTCCCGCGGTTCACCTCCAGCCACGCCAGCCCGCGGACGAACCGCGCGTCGGTCGGGTGCGCCTTGATGCCGTCCTTGTACAAGTCCACCGCCGCCGGGATGTCCTTCCCCTTCTGCAACTGCTCGGCGAGCAGCAGGATGGCGTCCGCGCTCAGCGGGTCGAGTTCGAGCGCCTTCCGCGCGTCGGCCAGTGCCGCCGGGTCGTTGTCGGTGGCGACGTGGAACCGCCCGCGGGCGGCGAGCGCGCCGGCGTCGGCCGGGCGTGCGGCCACCAGCCGGTCGAGCACCTGCTTGGCCTCGTCCTTCGCCTTCAGGTCGTTGGCCAGAAACTCGGCGTACTCCTGGTACGCGGCGGACAACTTCGGGTCGGCCTTCAGCGCCGCCTCGTAGCACGCGCGGGCTTCGTCCAGCTTCTGCAACCCGCGGCGGGCGTAGGCCAGGTCGAGCCACAGCTTCGGCTCGTCCGGGAACGCCCCGGTGAGTACGGTGGCGTGCGACTCGGCGTCGGTGTACCGGCCGAGCCGCAGCGACGCCTTCAGCGCCTCGCGGCGGGTGTCGTGGCGGGTCGGGTCGGCGGCCAGGATTTTGTCGTACAGCCTGAGCAGGTCCGACGGGTCGCCGCTCTTGCGGCGCAGCCGCAGCCAGTCGCCGAGCTTTTCCATCGCCTCCACGTCGGTGGGGCGGAACTCCAAGTACTGCCGCAGGTAGGCGATCGCCGAGTCGCCCTTCTTGGGGTCGTCGGCGGCCTGCTCGTGCGCCCGCTCGGCCTGAGCCATGAGGGAGTCGGGGATGCGGCCGGCCTGCACCGTGTGGGCGACCACCAGCCCGCCGGCGAGCAGTGCGACCGCCACCACCAGCTTCAGGAGGAACTTCTTGTTGATCGTGGGGAGCATGGCACCGCGTCCTGCGAGTGCCGGGGTTCGGTTGGCGACAGAGGACAGTCCGTGTGGAACCCCGGAAGACGACAGAGTGTAAAAGTTGCAACCGGGGGCCGTCAACCGCAACTGCCGACGGATGGTTCATTCCACCTCTCCCCACCCCTCCGTGGAACCATGCCCGAATGGTGGAAGATGACATACCGGCCAAGCACTTACGGCGAATCGGCGAGCCAGCGGGCGTTGTTGGCCGCGGAACCGTGAACAACAGTAAGCGGATTTTCCGTCACATTCCCACCCGCACCATCGCCTTTCATTCCACCACTGTCGGAAAATCTGATACCATTTCCGCCGATCCTCCCCCCTCGGGTTCGCCATGAAAACCGTCTTCCTCCTCCGTCACGCCGAGTTCGACCTCCCCGCCGACGGCCTCGTCCCCGACTCCACCCCGCTGAGCGGCGCCGGGCACGCGCGGGCGAAGGTGATCGCCCAACTGCTCGGGCGGGCCGGTGTCACCGCCGTGTTCGCCAGCCAGGCCGCCCGCACCCAGCAGACCGCCCGCCCGCTCGCCGACCAACTGGCCCTGCCGGTGCGTGTGGTGCCGGCGCAAAACGGGCCGGTGCTGCTCCGCCAGATCTTCGACCCGAACTCCGGCCCGGTCGTGGTGGTGGTCGGGCACAGCAACACCGTGCCCGAACTCGTCACCGGCCTGGGGGTGAGCGGCCCGCCGCAAACGATCCAGGGGCACACCGACCTGTTCGTTGTCACCGTCGCCGCCATCGCCCCCCAGCTCCAGGCCCACGTGGTGCGGCTCACCTCCGGGGCCGCCGCCCCGCCCGCCCCCGTCACGGTGCTCGGCAAGGTGGCGTTCACCGGCGGCATCGCGGAGGCGGAAGACCTGAGCGCCGTCGAGCTGTTCGGCGACCTGGCCGTCGTCGGCTCGGACGAGGGCAACAAGGTGCAGGTGCTGAAGCGGGACGGCGGCGGGTACACGCTGTCGCACGACGTGGTGCTGAACGCGGCGGCCGAGGAGGTCGACGTCGAGGGCATCACGCACGCGGCCGGCACGGTGTACGTGATCGGCTCGCACTCGGCCAAGCGGAAGAAGGTGAAGTCGCCGGGCGACGACGCCAAGCCGCACCCCAAGAACCGGGCCGCGCTGGAGAAGGTGACTCCGGAACCCGACCGCGACCTGCTGTGCCGGTTCACCGTCGCCGCGGACGGCAGCACGTCGGCGGTGGAGGCGACCACCTTGCGGGCGTTCTTCAACGGCCACCCGATCTTCGACCGCTTCCAGGAGATCCCCGGCAAGGAGAACGGCATCGACATCGAAGGGCTGGCGTTTCACGACGGGCGGCTGTACGTCGGCTTCCGCGGGCCGGTGCTCCGCGAGGGGTGGGTGCCGGTGCTGCGGTGCAAGTTCGTGACGCCTGAAGTGAAGAAGGACGACGGCGAGCTGCTGTTCGTTCACCTGGACGGGTACGGCGTCCGCGACCTGGTGCGGGCGGGCGACGGCTTCCTGGTGCTGGCCGGCCCGGTCGGGGACGTGCGGGCGGCCTTCCGCCTGTACTGGTGGGACGGGTCGGACTGCCTGCCGGGGGTGCGGGCGGACAACACCCCGCGGGGGCGGACGGTCCGCCTCGGCGACGTGCCGGCCGAGGGGGAGAGCAAGCCCGAGGGCATGACCCTGCTGAGCGAAGACGCCACCGGGTACGACCTGCTGGCGGTGTACGACACGGTGGTGGGCGGCAACCCGACCCGCCTGCGGGTGTCGAAGGCGTGACACTGGGGGCAGCACGTAGGGCGGGCGACGCGCCGGCTCGCCCGCCCTACCACTCCCGCGTCGTGTTCAACGTGGACTGACCCGCCGGCCGCGGTTGGAGTTCACGCGTCCGCGTGACGCTCGGCCAAGGTCACGCGGGAGCGTGAACTCCAACACCTCGACCTCACCCGCCTTCCACCGTCAACCGCCCCGGCAGGGTGTCGAACGTCAACTCCCGCACGTCGTCCGCCGGCACGCACGCGAACTCGCCGTCGGCGTGGCAGCACAGCGGCACGTCCGACATCACCCGCACGCGGGCGGCCGTGCCGGTGCGGATCTTCGGGTGGTCGGTCGGGATTGTGCCGGCCATCAGCAGCGGCAGCAATCGGATCAAGTCCCAGCGTCGTAAATCCGCGACGTGAACGAAGTCGAACCGCCCGTCGTCCACCTTCGCGTGCGGTGTAATCGGGAACCCGCCCTCGCGGACGCCGACGTTTACCGTGAGCGCCAGCAGCGGGGCCGACACCGCCTCGCCGTCCAGTTCCACCCGCGTGAGCGGCGTGCGGAAGTGCCACATCAGGCACCGCAGGTAGGCGAGCACGTACAGCGGCATCCCCCGCAGCCAGCGAATCCGCCGCGAGTCGAGCGCCACCACGCCGTTGAACCCGACCCCCGCACAGTTCAAATAGAAGTGCTCCCGCGTGCCGCCCGTCACCTGCCCCACGTCCACCGCCCGCGGTCGCAGCGTCACGCCCTTCCCCTCCGCCTTCCACCAGTCGGATAAGCCCAGCGCGAACGCATAGTCGTTGCTCGACCCGAGCGGCCACACGCCCATCGTCGCCGGCCGGCTCGCCCGCATCAGCCCGTTCGCCACCTCGTTCACCGTGCCGTCGCCGCCCGCCGCGATCACCCGCGCGAACCCCTCGTCGGCCGCCGTGCGTGCCAGTTCCACCCCGTGCCCCGGTGCGGATGTTTCGCGGAATTCCGCACCCGGCGCCGCCCACGCTCTAACATTATTCACAAGTTTGCGGGCACGCCCACGCCCGGCCGTGGGGTTGTACACAATACAGGTGGGCGGGTGGGCCACACGGCACCGCGGGGGGAACGGGAATGGTCACGATCCGACCGATGGAACAGACTGACATACCGGCCGCCCTCCGCGTGTGGCAAGAGACGTCCGCCCGCGCGCGGCGGATCGAGACGCACGACGGGCTGGCGCGGTACGTCGCTCACAACTTCGGCCTGTGCCAGGTGGCCGAACAAGACGGCACTCTGATCGGCGTACTGATCGGCGGGCACGACGGCCGGCGGGGGTTCCTGCACCACGTCGGCGTACTCTCCCCGGTGCGGCGGCACGGCGTGGGGCGGGCGCTGGTGGACAACTATTTGGCCGAGCTGAAAGAACAGGGCATCGTGCGGATGCACCTGCTGATTCGGCAGAGCAACGCCGTCGGGTTGCGGTTTTGGAAGTCCTACGGGTGCCGCGAGCGGGCGAACACCGTAGTCATCTCGCTTGTCCTGTCGGCGGACGCCCAGGACAGCGGAGGGCCGGGATGAACGGGCTACTGGTGATCGACAAGCCGGGCGGGATGACCTCCCGCGACGTGGTGAACCGCGCCCAGAGGTGGTTCCCGAAGGGCACCAAGCTGGGGCACACGGGCACCCTCGACCCTCTGGCCACCGGCACGCTCGTGCTGTGCGTCGGCAGCGCCACGCGGCTGGCCGAGTTCGTGCAGGCGATGGCCAAGGGGTACACGTCTCGCGTGCTGCTCGGCAGCCGCAGCGACACCGACGACATCGACGGCGTGGTCACGCCCGTGGCCGATGCCACTCCTCCGACGGCCGAGCAGGTGCGGGAAGTGGTCGGGCGATTCATGGGAGTGATTCAGCAACTCCCCCCGGCGTATTCCGCGCTGAAGGTGGCCGGCAAGCGGGCGCACGAACTCGCCCGCTCGGGGGCCGAGGTCAAGCTCGACGCCCGCCCGGTGCGGGTCGACCGTATTGAGGTGGTGAACTACTCTTGGCCGCACCTGGACATTGCGGTCGAGTGCGGGAAGGGCACGTACATCCGCTGCATCGCCCGTGACGTGGGGGACGCGCTCGGCGTGGGCGGGCTGGTGCAGACGCTCCGCCGCACGCACGTCGGCCCGTTCGCCGCTGACAACGGGCTGACACTCGACGCGACGATGGAGCAGGTGCGGGCGAGCCTGCGGCCGGCGGGCGAAGCGGTGGCCGAGCTGCCGCGGGTGACGCTCGACGCCACCACCACGGGGAGATTCATTCAGGGGCAAGCGGTGCCGTTCGGCGACTTCACCGGACTGGTGGGCGTGTTCCGCGGCGACGTGTTCGTCGGCACCGGCGAAGCGGCCGACGGACGTGTCCGCCCGAAAGTGGGGGTGTAGGGTGGTGGGGGGGGGGGGGGGGGGGGGGGGGGGGCAAGCGCGGGGGGGGCGGGCGCCCCCACCCCACCCGCCCGGCAGGCCG
>JANNVG010000499.1:0-3225 GCA_031414395.1 Fimbriiglobus sp. | reverse complement strand
TCCGCCGCCGACGGGGCGTGCCCGACCTGCCGCACACCGGTGAGGTCATCCGCTACCACCAGCGGCGGAACGAGCAGGCGACGCGATCCCACAAGAAACGGCCGCATCGGTGCGCCATCTGAAGCTGCGCTGTAGTGCTAGTTCCCGCGCTCCCCCATGCCGAAATCCATCATTGACTGCCGGGTGTCGTCCGACCGCCAAGTGCGAGACGGGCACGGACTCGAAGGCCAGGAGGCCCGCTGCCGGCGATTCGCCGAAGAGCGGGGGTACGAGATCGCCGCCGTGTTCCGCGACGAAGGAGTGTCCGGCGGCGTCATCGACCGCGAGGGCATGCAACACGTACTCGATCTGCTCGACACGAAGCGTGACTCCGGGGAGTGGGTGGTCATCATCGACGACATCAAACGGCTGGCCCGCGACCTGATCGGGCACTTCACTCTCCGCAAGGCCATCCAGACCCGCGGGGCCAGACTGGAGAGTCCGTCGCACAAGTTCGGCAACGAGCCGGAGGAAGTGTTCGTCGAATCGATCATGGCCGCGACGGCCGAACTGGAGCGCAACCAGAACAAGAAGCAGGTGCTGAACCGGATGAAAGCCCGGCTCGAAGCCGGCTATTGGACGTTCTACCCGCCGCCCGGATACGCCTACCCGAAAGTGCCCGGCCACGGCAAGCTGCTCGTCCCGCACGAACCCGAGGCGGGGGTCATCCGCGAGGCGATGGAGGGGTTCGCCAGCGGCGGTTCCCGAACCAGATCGACGTCCAGTATTTCCTGCGGTCGAAATGCTTCAACCACGGAAGCGGACGGCACGCCGATGACGGTGAAGCAGGCGCTCCAGCTCATCAACAAGTTCCTCACCAAAGGGGACTTCGACGCCGACACGCAGTTCTGCCTGCACTGGTTCGAGCAGTACGGGTGGGAGGTCGGGCCGTTCGGCACCGCGGACGTACTCGCCCGGTCGAAGGGCACGAGCGTGGAGGGGGTGCGGCAAGCGGGGGTGATCGCGAGCGGCGGCGGGAGCGTGCGGCTGCTGCGGTGGAAGGAGTACCCGACGGACTGGGACCCGACGAAGGACACGCGGCTGTCGGTGTGGGAGGCTCTGCACTACCTCGGTAAGCACGGACGGGGAGGGTGCGGCCGGGCGGCTGTACGCGGGGGTGGCGGGGAAGGCGGAGTCGGCGCGGCAGTTGGCGTACCGCTTGTATACGCTGTGCGAGCGGAAGGGCTGGGAGGGCATCGAGACGGCCGCGGCGACCGTGCCACCCCCGCCCAAGCCGAAGGGCACGCCGGACCTGCCGCATCAGAGGGAGGAGTGATGCTGACCCGCTTGAGCCTGAAGAACTTCACCGTATTCGGGGACGCCGTGTTCCCGTTCGCGGCCGGTCTGAACGTCATCGTGGGCGAGAACGGGGCGGGGAAGTCGCATGTGCTGAAGGCGGCGTACACGGTGGCGGCGGTGAGCGCGTGGGGGGCGAAGGATTCAGGTTCGGAGACGCCGACGAAGAGCTACCTGGAAACGACGATTGCGAAGAAGTTGCGGGGGGTGTTCCGGCCGGACGCGGTCGGCCGGCTGGCCCGCCGGCAGGCGGGGCGGAGCCGGTGCGAGGTGGAGGTGCGGTTCAAGGTGAAGTCGCTCCGGCTGGGGTTCTCGTTCAACATGTCGAGCAAGACGGAGGTGAGCGTTGACGTGTGCCCGGCGCAGTGGGAGGGGGAGCCGCCGGTGTTCCTGCCGACGCGGGAGTTGCTCACCATTTACCCCGGCTTCGTGTCGCTGTACGAGGTGTCGGCGTTGAAGTTCGAGGAGACGTGGAAGGACACCTGCGTGCTGCTGGGCGCGCCGCTGGCGCGGGGGAAGCGGCTGGCCGAGATCAACCAGTTGTTGCAGCCGCTGGAGGAGCAGTTGGGCGGGAAGGTGGTGCTGGACGGGGACGACTTCTACCTGAAACCGAGTCGGGCAACATCGAAGCCTACTTGGTGGCGGAAGGGCACCGCAAGCTGGCCATGATCGCGCGGCTGATCGCCACCGGGTCGCTGATCGGCACCGGGTCCCTGTTCTGGGACGGGCCGGAGACGAACCTGAACCCGAAGGTCATCAAGCGGGTGGCGCGGACCATTTTGCAGTTGTGCCGATCAGGGATTCAGGTGTTCGTGGCGACGCACAGCCTGTTCCTGATGCGGGAGCTGGACATCCTGTTGCGGACGGAGTTCGAGGGGGTGGACACCCGCTTCTTCGGGCTGCATCCGGGGGAGGACGGGGTGGTGGTGCAGCAGGGGGAGACGGTGGACGACATCGGACGGATCGACGCGCTGGACGAGGATCTCGACCAGTCCGGTCGGTACATGGCGGCGGAGGACGCCTCAGGACTACCGTCACCGAGGGGGCGCTCGCCTTTCGTTTCCCGAACCAGTGGCGGGTCGGCAAGTACGACGAGTGGGTGTACTACCTGAGCCATTTCGAGAACGTTTGCCGCGGGGCGAAAGGGATGGACATCCTGGCCGTCGCCCCGAACGGGTGCCTGTGGCTGATCGAGATCAAGGACTACCGGGCCGGCCCGCGTGACAACCCGCTCGATCTGGCGGTCGAGGTCACGCAGAAGGTGCGGGACACGCTGGCCGGCCTCGTCGCCGCTCGCGTCCGCGCGAACGATGCGGCGGAGAAAGAGACGGCGGCGCGGGCGTGGGCGGACATCGTGAAGGAGGTGGAGGACAAGCAGCTCAACATCGACCAGATTCAGTTCTCCCAAGCGGAGAAGGAGGCGAAGGCGGCGAAGGCGGCGAAGGCAGTGCTGCCGGTGGCCGCCCGCGAGTGCTTCAAGTGGCTGCTCGCCCCGGTCCAGGACGACCCGAAGGCGATGGCCCCGGCGGTGGAGCCGCACGCCCTGACGACGACCACCGGCACGACGGCGGGCGAGGTGGAGCGGGTGTGCCGGGATCAGGAGTTGGTGATCGGCGAGTGGGCACCGATCCACCTGCGGGCCGAATTGCAGCGGCTGTACGGGACGGCCACCCACACCGGCCGTCTGGTCGCCCCGGCCAGGTGTTCCAGGGCCTTGTCGATCATGACGACCACGTCCAGGTGGGCCACGACCGCAGCCGCGTCCGGCCAGGCCCGGGTCGAAGCGGTTGCCCATATCCGCCGGCCTTCGTTCCGTCACCCGCACACTTTCACCCGGGTGACCACCGGCACCTTCCGGCACACCGTCTCGACCACCTCCTTGTAGCACGT
>JANNVG010000498.1:0-1676 GCA_031414395.1 Fimbriiglobus sp. | reverse complement strand
GGGGGGGGGGCCCCCCCCTGATCGATGCGCCCCACCCCCGGCTCGTCCGAGCACGAGCCGACCCCTCCCCGGCGGGGAGGGGTGAGCGAGAGCCGCCCCACATTCACCTCACTCCTTCTCGCCCCACACCTTCGGCGTCTTGAAGTTTCCCGCCTTCGGCTTGGACTTCGGCGCGACGGCGTCTTTCGCATACGCGGCGAGCGTGGCCTTCAACTCCTTCACCTTGTCGGCGTGCTTGTCGGCCAGGTTCGTCTTCTCGTAGGGGTCGGCCTTCAGGTCGAACAACTCCACACTCTCCTTGCCCGCGTTCTTCACCTCCCCGCCGTCCGGGTCGTCGGCTCCGTTCTTCACCACCAGCTTCCAGTCGCCCGCCCGAACCGCCCCGCCCGCCGGCGTGGTGTTAATCAGGATGCTGGCGTGCGGACTCGGTTTGCCTGCCGTCAGCGTCGGCCACACGTCCAGCCCGTCGACGGGCAGCTTCTGCTCGACCTTCGCCCCGCCCAGCTTCACCAGCGTGGCGTACCAATCGACGATGTGCATCGGCTCGCTGTTCGTCTTCCCGGCCGGGATGACTTTGTCCCAGGTGGCGAACGCGGCCACCCGCACCCCGCCCTCGTACAGCGTGCCCTTGCCCGCGCGATACTTGCCGTTGTCCGTCACGGTGCCCGGACTCGGCCCGCCGTTGTCGCTGCTGAACAGGAAGAGCGTGTTGTCGCGCACGCCGGCCTTCTCCACCGCCGCCACGATCTTGCCCACGCCCTCGTCCATCGCGGCCAACATGCCGGCGTACTTCTTCCGCTCGCCTTTCAGGTCGCCGTAGGGCTTCAGGTACTCGTCGGGCACCTGGTGCGGGGCGTGAACGGCGTTGAACGGCACATACAAGAAGAACGGCTTCTTGCCGGCCGTGTCGGTCACGAACTTGGCGGCGTCGTCGGCCAGCAGGTGGGTGCTGTAGCCTTCGTCGCGGCACGCCTTGTCGTCCTTGTGCCAGTCGAACCCGCCGTCGCGGACGTGGGTGAAGTAGTCGAGCGCGCCGTTGTAGTGCCCGTACTGGTGGGCGAACCCGCGGTTCGTCGGCAGGTACTCCGGCTGGAAGTGGCCCAGGTGCCACTTGCCCACAATCGCGGTGGCGTACCCGGCGTCGGAGAGTGCGGACGCGAGCGTGCGTTCTTCGAGCGGCAACCCGTACTGCGCCCACGGGCGGACGACACCCGTTTGCAGCCCGTGCCGCATGGGGTAACGGCCGGTCATGAAGGCGGCGCGGGTGGGGCTGCACACCGGCTGAACGTAGAACGCATCCAGGACGGTGCCGGCCTTCGCCAGCTTGTCCAGGTGGGGCGTTTTGATCTCGGTGCCGCCCATGAACCCGCAGTCGTGCCGGCCCAGGTCGTCGGCCAGGAAGACGACGACGTTCGGCGGCTTCTCGGCGGCGGTGGCGGACGAAGCCAGGATGAGCAACCACGAGGCGGAGAGGGCGAGGCGGCGGGGGGTGGTCACGGTCGTCTCCTGCGATCTGGGCTGGGAGTCGTTCTACTCAAGGTGACACCCCACACCGCATTGGGTGTGCCACGGGAAGTCGGCAGATCGGACCCCCCACCCGGACGGCGATGCCGTCCGACCTCCCCCGCACGGGGGGAGGTGGGGTTGTGGGCCACCTCGCACGGGTGACTGTGAGG
>JANNVG010000497.1:0-3126 GCA_031414395.1 Fimbriiglobus sp. | reverse complement strand
CACCCCCCGGCCCCCTCTACGAAGCGGGGGGGGGGGGTTCAAGGCGACGACGTCTGGGTGCGTCGGCGAGCGGGAAGGAACGTCAGCATGTTGAACACCCCCTCTCCCCTGGGAGAGGGGGACGGGGGGTGAGGTCTCTTGCCCCTCGCTCGCGCTTCGGGCTAACGGGTCGGAGAGGGGGACGGGGGGTGAGGTCTCCTTAAACTACCCCCGCCCCCCTCGCACCCGACAGGCACCGCACACATGGCTTCCCCGCTGACCGTGGTCATCTTCGGCGCGTCCGGCGACCTGACCGGCCGCAAGCTGATCCCGGCGCTGTTCAACCTGTTCATCAAGAAGCGGCTGCCGGTCGAGGCCCGGATTCTCGGCGTCGCCCGCTCGCCGTTCACCGACGACACCTTCCGCGAGCAGATTGCCCTCAAGGTGAAGGACGCCTTCAAGTCGTCCGGTGAGGAGTGGAAGGACGACGAGTGGACGGACTTCGCCAAGCGGCTGCACTACGTCAGCGCCGACGTGACCAAGCCCGGCGGCATCGACCCCGTCACGGGCTGGTTCGCCACGCGCGAAGGCGCCGACGGCGGGCGGCGGGTGTACTACCTGAGCATCTCGCCGGAACTGTACCCGCAGGTGAGCACCGCGCTCGGCGAAGCCGGCATGAGCAAGGAGACCGGCGGGTTCCGCCGGCTGGTCATCGAGAAGCCGTTCGGCCACGACTTGGCCACCGCGCAGGCGCTCAACCGCACGCTGCACGCCCACTGGCAGGAGGGCCAACTCTACCGCATCGACCACTACCTGGGCAAAGAAACCGTCCAGAACATCCTCATCTTCCGCTTCGCCAACACGATGTTCGAGCCGCTCTGGAACTACCAGTACATCGACCACGTGCAGATCACCGTGGCCGAGACGGTGACGGTGGGCAAGCGGGGGGCGTACTACGACGGGTCCGGCGTGCTGCGAGACATGTTCCAGTCGCACCTGTTGCAAGTGCTGAGTCTGGTGGCGATGGAAAGCCCGGCGCGGTACTCGGCCGACACACTGCGGAACGAGAAGGTGAAGGTGCTGGACAGCATCACGGTGCCGACGTTCGACGCCGCGTGCAAGAGCGTGAGCATCGGCCAGTACGCCGGCTATCGCGCCGAACCCGGCGTGCCGCCGGGCACACGCACGCCCACGTTCGCGGCCGTGAAGTTGACCATCGACAACGCGCGGTGGAAGCACGTGCCGTTCTACATCCGCAGCGGGAAGGGGATGAAGAGCCGGTACAGCGAGGTGTTCATCCAGTACCACTGCCCGCCGCACCTGCTCTTCCCGCTGCCGCCCGGCGAGATGCTGAAGTGCAACCACATGCGGCTGGTGCTGCAACCGAACGAGGGCATCGACCTGAACTTCCAGACCAAAGTGCCGGGCGTGGACGGGGTACACCTGCAACCCCGCGACCTGGCGTTCAACTACAAGGACGCCTACGCCACCAAAGCGCTGCCCGAGGCCTACGAGCGGTTGCTGCTCGACGCCATCCAGGGGGACGCCAGCCTGTTCATGCGGAGCGACGAGATCGAGCGAGCGTGGGAGATCATGGACCCGCTCATCCGGGCCAGCGAACGCGAGGACGCGGAGCAGCCGACCGAGTACGCGGTTGGTAGCCAGGGGCCGGAGTGTGCGGACAAGATGATCGCCAATGAAGGCCGGGCGTGGAACCCGATCCGGTGAGGAGAGGTGACTTCGCCGCGAGTACCGCGAGCGCCGGAAGCGGTTGGCGCTCGCGGTGCTCGCGGCGCAGACAAAGGGGCCACCCAAGACCGAAGCCGAGTGGGGGGTGTGCGACGACCCGCGGGCGATGTTGGAGTACCTGGGCGACCGCATTTCAAAGCGGAAGGGGACTCTCTACGTCTGCGGTGGCCTGCGCGTCATCTGGGATCGGTGGTTGTACCACAGCTACTCGCGGAGTGCGGTTGAGGTAGCCGAGCGGTGGGCGGATGGGCAGGCGACCGGCGATGAGACTGGCCACGCGGCCTACCGCGCCGAGGTGCCAACGTTCGGCTTCGACTTCGACTTCACGCAGGAACACAATCGACGCCGTCGCCAAATGATGAACGGCGGGTATCGAGTCAGGCAGATCAAGGGCGCGGACGCCGACGAGTGCGAGGACCTGTTTACCGATGGCGCATCGGACCAAGAGAGCCTTGCCGATGAGAAGGAAGCCGTTCAGTTCGTAAACGCCGCGCACATCGCCTATCACGTTTTGCACGTCAACTCCCAAGACCTCAACGAACACTTGCTCGATCACATCGCCCGCCAGGAGGACTGGCCGGGCGGTTGGCTCCTCCGCGACATCTTCGGCAACCCATTCCGCCCGGTGGCCTTCGATCCCGCGTGGCGCACCGAAACGGTCGTCGCCCTGGCGTGCGGCATCTACGCCGAGCGTGCCTTCGACCGGATGCCCATCCTGGCCGACGCGCTCGAAGAAACCGGGTGCGATCACGCCGACATCCTGTCTCACTGTCGCGGGCCGGGGCCGCACGCCTGCGGCTGCTGGGTGGTCGATGCCGTGCTGGGCAAGGTCTGAATGTACTCCGCACTCTCCGAGTTCGGTTCCGACCAACCGCACTCGGAGGTGCGGAGTACTTTGTCGAGCCTCGCTACCCGGTCCGCCGCCCGCGTAACAATTTTGCGGCGTGGCGTAGCCGACATCTGAACACGCCTGTAACATCCCCAACGCACTCGAACGGCCGAATGAGGGGCGGCCGGCACAACAATCCCCACACCCGGAGACACACATGCGCGCGAAACTGCTCGCCCTGACGGCGTTCGTCGTCGGCCTCGCGGCCGTCGGCTGCGGCCCGGCCCCGACCACCGGCAAGCCGACCACCAAGGACTCCACCCCGGTCAAGGCGACCGACCCGGTCAAGGCGACCGACCCGGTCAAGGCGACCGACCCGGTCAAGCCGAAGGACCCGGTCGACCCGGTCAAGCCCAAGGACCCGGCCCCGAAGCCGCCGGAAGAGCCGAAGAAGTAACCCCCTCCAGGTGCTGCCGCCTCTCGCCCACCCGCCACCCGGCGGGTGGGTTCGTTTTCGGGCAGGGCGAACGGCGCGACGTCAGTCCACCGGTCATTTCACCTGCGGACTG